>NZ_KK211375.1:178728-328521 GCF_000621965.1 Methanobrevibacter wolinii SH | reverse complement strand
GTTCCATCTCCGGGCTCTTGCTCTCACAACCCGTACAGATTATAGGCTTGGTAAGCCATTACCCAACCAACAACCTAATCTGCCGCAGACCCATCCTTAGGCGAAAAAACATTTAAACAAAAAACCATTACAGGAAAAATTGCCTATCCAGTATTATCCCCAGTTTCCCGGAGTTATCCCAGTCCTAAGGGTAGGTTATCCACGTGTTACTGAGCCGTACGCCACGAACCAAAAAGTTCGTTCAACTTGCATGGCTTAATCGAATCCCAATAGCAGTAGCTTCTGCCAGGATCAAACAGATTTGACAGAAAACATACATACACACAGAAGTACATAAAAAAAAGAATTATAGACGAGTAAAACAAAATTTTTTTAATAAAAAAATCATAATTGTCACAATCTTTCCCTTTTTCAAACAAAAAAGAAAAAAACACAACAATCAAATATCACCACATCTACTAAACCAACATCACACCTAATACTAAGTATTAGGTCCTCATGAAACAATCATAACAATGATTGATATAAATATAAATATGAAATTTTGCTATATGCGGAAAAAGCAGTCATCATAGTCATAATGTGATTATACATTTTAACTTAGACCAACGCCATATAACACATAGCACATACTATACAGAGAGTAACAACACACTCAAAATTAAATAGATATAATTGCAATAATTAATTATATTAATTATAATAGTATTATAATTATTAATTATAATATCAATATAATAATATATTATATTAAATAATATTAACAATAATTAAAATCTTATATAAAAAAATATCATTAAAATTTTAAAATTTAGAATAAATAATAAAAATAAAATCTTTAAATTAAAAATAAATATAAAACAATTAATTTAAAAAATAATAATATTTTATTAAAATGTAATAAAAAATTTTATTATAAAATTTAAAAAAATAAACTATTTATATATAATTAAAAGATTAATGAAGGTAAGTATACTCATTATATATAAATATTACTATTTAATCCTTGTAAAAAATAGAAATAAATTTAATAAAAAAAGAAAAATTATGAAAACTGTTTAAAATATAAAAATAAAATAGTTAAAAAATCTTAAAAAATTAAAATTAAATTATGATATTCCAAAATTAATCTAAAATATTAATTTTAGAATTAAAATAAAAAAATAATAAAAAAATTAAAGAAATCAAGTTAAAAAAAGAAAAAATAATATATCTTATTAATTTAGAAGATAAATAAAAAGAGAATTAATAAAAAATATAAAAATATTAAATATTTAAAAAAAATTAAAATAAAAATTCTTAATCTTATTTATTTTCAATACTTTGAAGTAAATCAAAAATCTTAGAATTTTAAAAATAAAAATTAAAACTAAAATATGAAAAATAGAATCTTAAGAAAATATAAAATAAACAAAGATCTAAGTAAAATATTTAAAAGAAAAAAATTAGTATTAAATAAAAAAAAGAAACTTTTAAAATAAAACTATCTAATTCAATAATATATTAAAATAATAATTTAGATGTAGATAATAAAAAATAAATAAAAATTATATAAAAAAATAGCAAAAATTAAAAAAATAATAAAAACTATTTTTTAAGATTTAAATCAAAATTTCTACCAGAATGTTCATTTAATGATTTAACATTAATTTCAGTATTTGAAACAGCTTCAATTGCTGCAAGTGCAGCTCTTGCACCAGCAAGAGTTGTTACATAAGGAATACCAAGTTCAATAGCTAAACGTCTAATAATATAACCATCAAGTGCAGCTTGTTTACCATAAGAAGTATTAATTATTAAATCAATTTCATCATTTAATATTGAATCACGTATATTTGGTGAACCTTGTGAAACTTTTTTAACAACTTCTATTGGAACTCCTTCAACAGCATTTGCAGTACCTCTTGTTGCACAAATTTCAAAACCTAAATTATGAGCTTTTTCAGCAATTGTTTGGATTTTCTTTTTATCCTTATCACGAACACTTATAAATATTTTACCTTTTTTAGGTAAATTCATACCTGCAGCAAGTTGTGATTTATAGAATGCAACTCCAAATGTATCATCAATACCAATAGTTTCTCCAGTAGACTTCATCTCAGGACCAAGAATAGTATCAGATTCAGGTAATTTTAAGAATGGGAATACTGACTCTTTTACTGCAACATGATCAATAGATATCTCTTTTGTAAGACCAAAGTCTTTAAGTTTATATCCTGTCATTAATAAAGTTGCAATTTTTGCAATAGGTACACCAATAGCTTTACTTACAAAAGGTACAGTTCTACTTGCACGTGGGTTTGCTTCAATAATATAAACCATTTCAGTATCAGTTTTTACAGCATATTGAATATTCATTAAACCTATTACATTAAGTTCAAGAGCAAGTTTTTTAGTATCTTCTTTAATTTCATCAATTAAATGTTTAGGTACTGTATGAGGAGGAATTACACATGCAGAATCTCCAGAGTGAACACCTGCTTCTTCAATATGTTCCATAATACCTGCAATAAATACATCTTCACCATCACATAATACATCTACATCAAGTTCAATAGCATCCTCAAGGAATTTATCAACTAAAATAGGATGTTCAGGTGAAACTTTTACAGCTTCTTTCATATATTCTTCAAGTTCATTGTTATCATAAACAATCTCCATTGCACGTCCACCAATAACATATGATGGTCTTACAAGTACTGGGAAACCAATTTTTTCAGCAACTTCTTTAGCTTTATCATATGAATGAGCAAGACCAAATGGTGCTTGATGAATATTAAGTTTATTTAATAATTTAGTGAATCTTTCCCTATCCTCAGCAATATCAATACTATCATATGAAGTACCTAATATTTTTACACCAGCATTAGCAAGAGGAACTGCTAAATTAATAGAAGTTTGACCACCAAATTGTACAATAACCCCATCAGGTTTTTCTCTTTCAACAATACTCATTACATCTTCAAATGTTAAAGGTTCAAAGAATAATTTATCAGAAATATCATAATCAGTACTTACAGTTTCAGGGTTGTTGTTGATTAAAATTGTTTCAATACCTTCTTCTTTAAGTGCAAGAGAAGAATGTACACAACAATAATCAAATTCTATACCTTGACCAATTCTAATAGGTCCTGCACCAATAATAATAATTTTTTTATCTTTATCTTCACTTAAAGCTAATTCGTCCCCTTTATCATAAGAAGAATAGTAATATGGAGTTTTTGCTTCAAACTCTCCACCACAAGTATCTACCATTTTATAACTAGGAACAATATGACATTTTTCTTGAAGTTCACAGATTTCACCTACTGTTTTATCTGTTAATTTTGCAAGTTTTGTGTTTGTAAAACCAAGTTGTTTAGCTTTTCTAAAGTATTCTGGATTTTGAAGTTTTTCATAATTAACTTCTTTCTCAAAATCAGCAATATTTTTAATTTTATTTAAGAAGAAAGTATCAATATCAGTGATTTCTGAGATTTCTTCAATATCTTCACCATCTTTAATAGCAGAATATAATTGTAAAAGTCTTAAATCAGTTGGATGTTCAAGATCATGTTTTGTATATTCAATATATTCAAAACCATCATAACCTAAATCAAGAGATCTTAAAGCTTTTTGAAGAGCTTCTTCAATAGTTCTTCCAATAGCCATAACTTCTCCAGTTGCTTTCATTTGAACTCCAATTTCCCTATTTATTCCTTTAAATTTATCAAATGGCCATCTAGGTATTTTAACAACAACATAATCTAAAGTAGGTTCAAAGGATGCTGGAGTTTCTTTAGTAATATCATTTTGAATTTCATCTAAAGTTAAACCTAATGCGATTTTAGAGGAAATTTTAGCGATAGGATAACCAGTAGCTTTAGATGCAAGAGCACTACTTCTACTTACTCTAGGATTAACTTCAATAACTTTATATTCACCAGTTTCTGGTTTAACAGCAAACTGAATATTACATCCTCCTTCAATACCTAATGCACGTATAATTTTAATAGATGCATCTCTCAATCTTTGAGCATAATCATTTTCAAGATTTTGAGCAGGAGCAACAACAACACTTTCACCAGTATGTATACCCATAGGATCTATATTTTCCATATTACATACAATAATACATGTGTCATTAGAATCCCTCATTACTTCATACTCAAATTCTTTCCAACCAAGAACAGATTCATCAATTAAAACTTGATTGATAAAACTCATATCTAAACCATGTCTTGTAATATGAATAAGCTCTTCTTCATTATGAGCAATTCCACCACCAGTACCACCTAAAGTAAATGCTGGCCTTACAATAGCAGGATAACCAATATCTTTAATAGCTTCTAATGCTTCATCAATAGAATTTACTGCATGACATTTTGGAATAGGTTCATTAAGTTTTTCCATAAATAATGCAAATAAATCACGATCTTCAACATTTTTAATTGTCTCAAGATTTGAACCTAAAACTTTAATATCATCTAACATTCCAAGTTCACCAAGACCAGTTGCAATATTAAGACCAGTTTGTCCACCCATTGTTGGAAGTATTGCATCAACATTTTCTTTTTTAATAATTTTTGCAACAATTTCCGGTGTTAAAGGTTCTGTATAAACTGTATCTGCCATATCCATATCAGTTTGAATAGTCGCTGGATTACTGTTAACTAAAACAGTTTCAATACCTTCTTCTCTTAAAGATTTACATGCTTGAGAACCTGAATAATCAAATTCTGCAGCTTGACCAATTTGGATAGGACCAGAACCAATTATAAGTACTTTTTTAATATCCTTGTTTATAGGCATTTTATCCTTCTTCTCCTCTAAAATCAAATAAGTAATAATGATATTAAAATTCTATAAAAAATATAGAATTTAATTTTTATAAATAAAAAAATTTAAAATTAAATAAATAAAATTCTAAATAAATTTAGATTATATTTAAATTTATTAACAAATTAAAAATATTTTATAAAATTAATAATTTTCAATAGTTTCTTTAAATTCTTCAAATAATGATTTAGTATCATTTGGGCCAGGTGCCGCTTCTGGGTGATATTGAATAGATTTAAGTGGTAACTCCTTATGAGTAAATCCTTCAGGAGTTCCATCATTTAAATTTATTTGAGTAAGTTTCAAATCACTATCTTTTAAAGAATCTGCATCAACAGAAAATCCATGATTTTGACTTGTAATGTAAACTTTACCTGTATTAAGATCTTTTACAGGTTGATTAACTCCCCTATGACCAAATTTCATTTTAAAAATTTTAGCACCAAAAGATTTAGCAATTAATTGTTGACCCATACAAATACCAAAAACAGGAAGTCTATTAGATAATTTTTGAATATTACTAACAGTTTCTTCTAATCTATCAGGATTACCAGGTCCACATGAAACCATTAAACCATCAACATCATAATCTAAAATTTCTTTATAATTCAAATTATAAGGTACACGAACAACACCAACACCAATATTAAGAAAACTATTAATGATATTATTTTTAACACCACAATCAATAAGTGCTACTTTATCCTTATAATCTTCCCCATAAATTTTTACTTCTTTAGTAGATACTTCAGGTACAAGATCTAAATCAGTAATACTTTTCTGACTTTTAGCTAAATCTAAAAGTTCTTCATCACTAATATCTTCAGTAGTAATTGCACCTTTCATAGATCCATATCTTCTAATTTTCAAAGTTAAATATCTAGTATCTATTCCACTGATACCTGGAATTTCAAACTCTTCTAAAAAATCATTTAAGGTTTTTTGAGAAGTATATCTTGAAGGTTTATTACAAACTTCTCTTACAACATATCCTTCAGCTTGAATTTTATCAGATTGATAATCGTCTACAGATACTCCATAGTTACCTTCTAATGGGTAAGTAGACATCAAAATTTGTCCATTAAAAGAAGGATCTGTTAATGATTCAGTATAACCAACCATACCAGTTGTAAATACTACTTCACCAACATTAGTTGTTTCATAACCAAATGATTCACCTTTTACAATAGTTCCATCTTCTAAAGCTAATTTGGCCCCATTTTTCATTAAATCACCATATTTATAAATCACCTAAAAATAAGGTGAATATTATATTATAATAATATATGTTTAAATCCTTATTTTAACTTAACTATATTATTATAAAAAAAATATAAAAAACAATATTAATTTAAAAATAAATTCAAAAAGATTTTAGAAAAAATAAAAAATTTTAATTTAAAAAACATTATAAAATGAAATTTCCTATAATTAAAATTAAAAAATATAAAAAATATTCTATTAAATAATTCTAAATTAATTAAAAATAATCAAAATAAAAAAGAAAAATATAGAAATTTAATTAATAAAATCTTAAACTCATAATAAAAACAAGATTAATAAAAAATTATATAAAAATTAAAATATTATTAGTATATGATGAATGAAAATAAGACAATAATAGAAAAAGCAAAAAAAATTATTTCTAATATGAAAGGTACAATAAAAGTTGAAAAGCTCTCAAATAAAGAAATATTAGATTTAATTGATATTGAATCAAACATTGATATAAATATTATACCTGTTGTTAATGAAGGAATGAAAGAATGTTTTAAGCAAGATATTACCTTTGTTGTTTTTAAAAAAGGATACTTCAGACTTCCACCATCACCTACTATAATTTTAGCAGGACAAGATGGAGAAATTATAGGTCATGAAATATTTAATGAAGAAGAAAGAGAAAGATATAGAAATGATGATAATGCTTTCTTATTAAGTGAAGATTTTGTAATATTTAGAGATAAAAATCAACATAATAATAGGTATATTAATGAAAAATCATTCATATTACCTCCTGTAGCATTTCCAGAACTTGAAAATATTGATGGTATTTCAAATGTAGTATCTTCTTCTCCATCAACACATAGTGATGAATACCTTAAAGAAAAATATGGTTATAATCCAAAAGATGGAAATATTGCAAGTATACTAGTTTCAATATCCTTAGATAAGTAAATAATTATATTAAAAATAGTATGAAACCTATTTTAAAAAATATTTATTTTATAAAATATATTAAAAATAGTATGAAACTTAATTATTTTATATTTACTTTTCTTGAATATTTTAAATATAAAATAAATAATATTTAATTAAAAAATATTGATTTTAAAATTAGAACTTCAAAAAAAATATCTTTTAAACAAAACATTATATTAAAAAACTTTTTTTAAAATAAAATAAAAAACAGAAACTTAATTTAATAAATAATTTTAAATATAAAGCAGTTTTAAACTTCTTAAATTTAAGATAAATTAAATATCAGTTTAAATAAATAAAAAAAAATTAAACAAACAATTTTAGAAACAAAAAATAAATTAATACCAATTTAATAAATAAGCTAAAAATAAATAACTCTTTTTTAAAAAAAATAAGTTAATAAATAACTCCTTTAAAAAAAATAAAAAATAAAATAAATAAGTTAATAAATAACTCCTTTAAAAAAAATAAAAAATAAAATAAATAAATTGATAAATAACTCATTTTAAAAAAAAAAACAAAAAAAATAAATACTAATTTTAATTATAATATTCATTTCTTGCTTCAACCATTGCTTTAATATTTTCAATAGGAGAAGCAGGTGCTAAACCACAACTTGGTGCAAGAACATCAACACCATCATCTAATGCTTGTTTAACATCATTTTTAACATCATCAACAGAACCAGTAAATAATGTTTCTGAAGTAGAAATATTACCAACAATAACAGAACTACCATTACCTTCTATTGCACAAGAACCATTATTATTTTGACCAACTTTTGCAATGTCTTCTCTTGCTTGTTTAATGTTAACAGCTTCTTCAATACTTATTCCATCAAAGCCAATAGTTGCCATATCTGCAACAATATCTTGACTATTACCACAAATATGTAAAACTGATTTAGAATCCTCAATAAAATTAGCATAATCTTCTAATGATGGTTTAATCATAGATTTAAATTGTAAAGGATCAATAAGTTCTGGAGAAGCAGTAGGTTCTGCAATACAAATTACATCAGGTTCATGTTCCATAATTGCTTCAGCATAATCCATACATGCATCTAAACAATTTTCTATAGCATCTTCAACATCACTAGGTTCTGTTTTTATTAATCTTACTAAATTTTCAATACCAAGTAAATGACCAGTTAATGTAAATGGACCAGTAGTTCCTACAATTATTGGAACATCCGGATATTCTTCTTTTGCAATATCAATTGCTTCTAAAACAGAAGGAATACGGCCAGTATCTAAGAAATCATCTGGTATTTCAATATCATCTGCAGTTTCAAAAGGAGAAGATTTAACTTCAGGTGTTTTTGTTGGAGTACCTAAATCAATTGTAGCCCCCATAGCTTCTGCTTCAACAGTTAAACCAAAAGGAACCCTAATACATTCTAATCCTGCAAATTTATATGGTGCACTTGCTAATTTTACCATTAACTCAGGATCTTTATGTGCTTCAGGCCATGAAGCTCCAACTTTTTCCATTGCTTCAGTAAGTCCTATTTGAGTTACACTAATAACTGGTTTTATATCTACTTCTTCACCACTTAGTGCAAGATCAAGGTTTTCTTTTAAATTCATTTAATCACCACTAATAAAATATAAAGTAATTATAAATATTACAGATATATTCAATATAATTATAAAACAAATTATTTATTTAATATTAAAATTATCCAAATTAAAATATTAAAATAAAAAATGAATAACTAATAATATATTTTAATAAATTAAAATTATTTTTTAATTAAATATAATTAAAATTCATTGAATAATAAGTTTAAGTAAACTTTAGTTAAATCTTATGAAAATAAAAGTATATAAAATTTTTTTCTTAAGTTTTTAAACTTGTAAAATACTTTGAAATTATAAGATTTAATAAAAAATCTATTTTTTAATTAGTTTAAAAACAATAAATTTTACAAACACTTTAAATAAAATAAATTTTTAAAAATTTTGATTAATAATAATTAAGGAATTTACTATAATCATAAACTTTTAAAGGACATGAAAGAACACATTTTTGACATCCTAAACCTGCACAAAAATCAGTTCTTAAGATTATTGCTTTATCTTCAATCTTAATTGCACTTTCAGGACAATTATCAACACAAGTACCACATTGTATACATCCATCAAATTCTGCTTTTAAAAATGAACCTATTTCAACAGTGTTTAATCCTTCTTCACCAAGTTCAGGTATATCTCTTTCAAATATTTTATGAATATTTGGATTTTCTTCTTTTTGTGGTAATTGTTGATAACCATATTTATCTAACCATTGATTATACATCCATAAAGGCATTCCTTGCTCATAAACAGCAAGTTCTAATGAATAAATTTTTTCAAAAGTTTCACAAGTTGCAAGCATTATATGATTACTTTCCATTCCATCTGCAATTTCTTGTAAAGTGTTTAATAAATCAGGATTAAAACAGATATCCTTTGCCATTGCTAAAGAAGTATTTCCTATTTGATAAATTTCTTTTGAAGAAGGAGGAATTTGACCAACATCTAATGATTTTAATGGGTCAACATAAAATCCAGATGCTCCTGCCATATAACAAGCATCAATTTCATCAAGATCTATTCCAGCAGTTTCTGCTAAAGTTAAATGTGCTGCCCGAAATGCACCTAAAGCTTTTCCAATATTTACAATATCTTCAGAAGATAAGTAAACATCATCTTGAAGATAAATTTTATCAGAATATTTTATTTTACCATCTTCAATAATTTTATCTCTAAGACCTAAACTAAATGCAGCAATAACTCCAGTACCTGTAATACCTTTAGCTTCTACATTATTCTTAGATTTATTAATTATTTTACCATTTTCAGGATTAATTACATCTCCATCAACAGTAATAAGTTCATCATCTAAAACTTTTATCATCCACCCATTATCAACTAAATCTAAATCAGAAATAGTATTTGGTGAAGCTAATCTTCCTTTCTTAATCATTTGTCCTTCAATTGCAGGACCTGCAGCAGCAGAACAAGTAAATATTTCACCATCAATTACAAGTGCCATTTCAGCATTAGTTCCAAAATCAGTAATTAAAAATATTCCATCTTTTTCAAGAATTCCGGATTTATAAAGCATTGCTAAAGCATCAGCCCCAATTTCATGTTTAATTGCAGGAGGAATATAAACTTCAGTATCGGAATTAAGATTAAGTCCTATTTTTTCAGCATTAGTAATTGTAGATTTTCTAGAAGGAGGTACAATATTTTGATCTTTAATTGCATTTTCTCCCCAATATGCAAGGTCCCTAATTTCTAAATTAGCAAAAAGAGATAGTTGTATAGGATTTCCACAAACAGAAACCCTCTTAACATTATCCTTTTTAACACATAAACTATTAATAACTTTATTTATAGATTCTATTAAAATATTATGTGCAGTTTCAGAACCTACATTTAAAGCAAAATGAAGATGATCAACCACATTTGCACCAGGCAATGGATGTCTTAATGTAATTGAGGTAGATACTACTTTAGATTCATTTAAATCTAATGCTTGAGCCCTTATACCACTTGTTCCTATATCAATAGCAATAGCATATTCTTCATCCATAATATTACTCCAATAACCATAATTTTAATTATATAAACTTTTTTTAGTAATCATTTCTAAATATCTTGAAATCATCTAAAAATTTTCTTTAATTTGAATTTGTGTTTTAATTAAATTTTAAAAAAAAAATCTTTAAAAAAAATTCAATATTTAATTAAACTATTAATTTTGAAATATATTAACTTATTTAAAATAGCTAGTTTTAAATAAATTAAATTAATCAACAATATAGTTAAATTTAATAAAAAAATGAATTCTTTAATATTTTATTAAAATATAATCATTATCTATTAAAAAATATTCTATAGAAAATTAAAATTTTAAAAAAAATATATTAAAAAGTAAAAAATAGCCAATAATAAAAAATACAAATAATTATTTTAAAATAAGAATAATTAATAAATTAAAATTTAATCTAAATAGAAATAGTGTTTAAATAAGAGTATAAAAAATTTATAATTTAATATACTCTTAAATATTAATTTTATTTAATAAATATCTCTAAAATTAATTAAAAGACATATAAAATAAAATTATGCATACTCTGGTACAAATTCACCAACAACTTCAGAGTAGTTTTTCCTTAAATCTTTCCAATCTTCTTTATCTTTAAGAATTGCATCAGCAAGTTTTGGAGTATGATATGCTTCAACACCATAAACAGTCATATCCATAGATTCAACATAATCTTTCCTTACAGCTCCTCCACCACAACCAATTGCAGGAACTTCAAGACCTTCTGCTTTTAATGCATCAACAACTTTAGGGAATGCAGTCATAGTTGTTGTCATGAGAGCAGTTCCAGTCATGAAAATAGGATTATATTTTTTAACAGCTTCAACAACCTTACTTGCAGGTACATCCCTACCTAAATCAATAGCTTCATATCCTCCAGCTCTTAAAAACATTAAAATTAAGTTTTTACCAATATCATGAGGATCACCTTCAGCTACAAATGAAACAACAGTTCCTTTAGTTTCACTTTTATGACCTAAAACTTTTTCACATTCTTTAACTGCTTCCATCATAGCATCTCCAGATAACATTAAATCTGGTAAGAAATAAATACCTTTAGTATAAAGTGCACTTACAGCATTTATACCTGCCATTAATCCATTATTAATAATATCCAATGGAGATACTTTATCATCTAATGCTTTTGTAACTAAATCTAATGTTTCGTCTTTTTTCTCATAAAGAATTGCAAGAGCAATTGATTTAAATGGTTCTTCATCAGGAAGTATTTCAATTACTTCAGGATGCTCTTCAGGTTTAATAGCAGGTCCTTCTAATTTTACATTATACCTAATAGCAATATTTTTTTGATTAATTTTGTTTTCTAATTCTTCATAACCCATATTATCCCCTTCTTAATTATTTATAAAAAGTGCTAAATTTCATAAAAATTATAATTCATAATTTTTAGGATCGAAATCTGGTACTTTTCTTTTATATCTCCTAATACATTGTTTAATAAATTTATCTGAGTCATCAGGTAATTTTTCTAATGTTTTTATAGCACTATCTAATGTATCTCTTTCAAATCTAGTTAAATACATTTTTTTAGAATCAACAGCTTCATTAATAATTTTTCCAGCTTCTAATGCTGCAGCTATACTACGTTTATATGGATCATCACCATACTCTACAATTGCTTGACCTATACGATATGCATTATCATAAGCAAGTACTAATGCTTGAGGATCCCTATATTTATCAGAGAGAGTATATAAATCTCTTAAAGTTTCAGCTTCACCAGCTTCAATAGCTGTATTCATTAATGCTGCTTCATAACCTGTAGCTTGTAACCATACTTGTGGTGTAGTTCCACCCATTTCTTCTCTATGGTATACAGACTCATTACTCCATGCATCAGTTACTCCTGCAATTAAATTACCCATTAAATCAGAATGAGCACAAACTGCATTTTTACCCTCAGTAGATATTGGAACACCAGAAATAGCTTTAACAATAGGGTTTTCATAACCACAATCTTTAAGAGGTCCAGTTGCTCCTGCTTCAACTGCTACTAAACTATTTGCTGCACCGACTGCCCTAGTAATTGCAGCAAATGTATGTGAACAATCTTTATCAGTTAATCCACCAGCTAAAAACATTGCAGTATTTGATTGAGAACAATTAGTATCACCACCACAGATTACATCATGTTTCTTACATATTGAACTAATTTCAGTCCACATATATTCCATATCAATACTTCCAAGAACACCAATACCAAAGATAATAGCTTTAATATCTCCCCTAGAAATACCATAATCAGATACAGATTTTCCACCAGTAGTTTCAATACCAATAACATCTGCACCATTTTCAGCACTTTGTTCAATGGATTCAATTACATTTTGATATTGATTAGAAGTTCTAAATCCAGAACCTTTTTCTTCATCACGAATATCTGCTGGAGTAGCTTGGAGTGCAATTTTAATTCCATATTCATCTTGATATTTTTCTAAAACTTCTGCTTGAGCAGCAGTACAAGCACCAGTCCAATCAGGATTATTTGTTTGTTGAGAGATATGTTCTTGTTCAATCATAAATGAAGGTAATCCAACATTAACAGCTCTAGCAGCTGCACTTCTTGCAATATTAGAACATTCTGAAACCATACTTTCTTTACTAGCTTCAGTTCCTTCACCAGGTGCAACTTTAATAATAGGTACAACATGCCCTGCACCAAACTCAATGCCTCTTTTTCCTTTAACTGGATATTTTGCATGACCAAAAAGCATTTCATTTGGACTATCATATTCCATTTTTGTATATCTTTTCATAATATTACTCCCCAATTAAAAATTTAAAAAAAATCAATAATTATAGTTATATTAATTTCTATATATTTTAAATGTTCATAATATATTTTTTGATTTAAATAAAAAAGATAAAAACATATAAATTAAATTTTACAAATAATCAAAATTAATAAAAATAATTTAATAAAGTTCAATTTAATTATATTAAAAAACAATTTAGTAATTAGAAGTGGATATATGAAACTAAATTAATCATATTAAAAAATAGCTAAATAACCAAATAAAAAATAACTACATTAAAAAATAACTAAAAACAATAAAATTAATCATGCTAAATAGCTTAATAACTTAAAAGTAAATATAAAAAATTAACTATATTAAAAAAATAGCTAAATAACTTAAAATTAAATACAAAAAAATAGCTAGAAGTAGGAAATAAAGTATATAAAAATTTAAGAAATTAATTAAAAATCAAGTAAATAATTTAAATTAAGAAATTAGTTAAAATAAGAATAAATATAAAATTAAACAAATATAAAATAAAAAAAACCATTAAAAAATAATTAAACTTAAAGATAAACAAATATAAAATAAAAATGTATTAATTAATAATTAATCAAAAAAGATACTAATATAAAATACATTACTGGAAGTGATACTATAACAACAGAAGAAGAAAAAGAAATTGAAAGTGTTGAAAAAAAATTAGATAGTGAAAAAAGTGGTGATGAATTTGTAAGAGACTGTTGTATTGGTATCATATTAATAATAATTATAATATTCTCTGCTAATTGGTTAATAAGTGAATATACTGGAACCACATGTACAATGGTAGAAAGTCAATTTAAAATACCAAATGGACTTTCACTTCCAAAAGATAGTGATGCAGATCATTCTAGTCGTACAATATATTTAATTGATAATAATGGAAGTGATTTATCAATAACTGAAGATATTAGTAATAATGAAAAAGAAAATGAACTAAATAATTTAATTATTATCAATAATACAACAGAAGGAATTAATGGAGTAAATGTTACTATACTAAAAACAACAGATAACAGTAAATACTTAGCAAATAATAAAACATATTATTTATTTACTAAAAATAAAATAAGGTATTTAATAAAATCAGATACTTCATTAGAACGTAGCAAAGTATATGAATTAATTGGAAATATAAAATTAAAACATTAATTTCCATTTAATTTCTTTTTATAAAATCTACTTTTAGATAAAAATTCTAATATTTTTTTAAAATATATAACTATTTTTTACTTATTTCTTTTAAAATTCTCTTAATATGTACATTCTCACTATCTATTATTGGGATTTTTATATCCTCTTCATTTATTAATAGGTTTAATTCACAACATGCAAGTAATAAACAATCAATATCATTATTTTCAATTATTTTATTAATAATTTTAATATAATCTTCTTTTTTATAAGGTAAAATTATACCATTTTCTAAATTAGGATATATTATTTCATGAATTTTTTGTATATCCTCTGAATTAGGAATAATACATTTTAATCCATTTTCTTCTAATTTTTTTATATAAAAATCATGTGTCATTGTAAATGATGTTCCAGTAAGTAGTACCTTTTTATAATCATTTTTTATAATTTCATCAATAACACAATCTATAATACTTATTATAGGTATATTTAAATCTTCTTTTAAGTTGTCTATTACAACATGAGCTGTATTTGATGCTATTGCAATTATATCTGCACCTGCTCTTTCTAAACTTTCTATTTCTTCTAATAATATATTTTCTACCTGATTATAATCTTCAAAATCTAATTGTCTTATAAATTTTTCCATGTTTAAACTACTTATTAGAATATGAGGATAATATTCATCTTCCCTTGTGTTTTTAAATGTATATACTATCTTTTCATAGTAATTTACTGTGGATGCAGGACCTAATCCTCCTATTAATCCTAATGTTTTCATTTTATCCTCTTTATTCTTTTAATCATAAAAAACTAATTTAAAGTTTTTAATACTTTCCTAATAAACATATACTTATAATCTTTAGAGAACATTTAATATTATTCTTAATTAAATTATACTTATAATCTTTAGAGAACATTTAATATTATTCTTAATTAAATTATACTTATAACCTTTAAACCACTTTCTAATATTAGTCTTAATTAAATTATACTTATAATCTTTAAAGCACGTTTAATACTTTCCTAATAAACATATATTTATAATCTTTAAATTATATTTTTTTTAAAATTCTAAACCTATTTTAAAACTTTATAGTAAATTACTGAATTTAAGAAAGTATTATTTAAGATTTTAATTATTTAAATTTATCTAAATTTAAATTGAAGATAAATTTAAATTTATCTTCTTTTGTTTTTTCTTCTAAGTCCTATAATCAACAATACAATAGCGATTATCATTAATATTGGTATAGCAGTGTATACAATATTCATATCATTAAATGATTTAAATTCACTTGATTTTGGTAGATTCATTGTACCTGCATTCTGATCATCATCTGTAAGAATTGCAAAATTATATAATAAATCATTATAACCTATTTTAGCACCATCATATTCTATATAATTAGGTGCTTTACCATTTTTATCCATATAATCTACAACTTTTTGAGCCATGTATTCATAATCATATATAGTATATGAATTTTTTGTACCTATTGAGTAGTTTTGAGGATTATCAGGTGCTTCATAATTTTTAGGTGTGTTTAATCCATCACCAGAAAGATATGCTGAAAGGAGATATAATGCTTGAGGTGTAGTATAAGAACCATATCTTTCTTCTATTTTACCAAAATTTTTACTTGATTCAATAGATTTTGAAATATTACCTATTGTACTTACCTTAAGATTATTATTAATAACTAAATCTGTTCTTAGTTGATCATCACTTGAATCATCATTTTCAATATTGTATATGATTTGGTCTGCAATATACTTATTTACAGTACTATTACTATGATACATATCTTTATTTTCATCAGTATCATCAGGATACTTTTGTACAGGTTGTATAAGATTTATTCCAGCATATCTTAAAAATTCACCTGGATTTTTTATTGATTCAAAACTTTCATCAGACCAATTATCATCCCATGCTCTTCTAAGATTACTTGTATTATCTAGATTTAAAGAACCTAAATTTACATACATTACTTGCTTATTTACTTTTGTTGAATATTTAGCCATTTCATAGAAATTAGCAGCATCTGCAAATGCAAAAAATACGCTTACATCAGTATCTGAGTTCATTGCTCTTGTTCCTTCTCCTGGTGCAGGAGAATTTGGATCTACTGTTGCATTTATTTCTCCATTACTATCTTCTTCAATATAATGTTTAATCTCAGTTAACATTTTAACTTCTTCACCTTTCTGACTGAAGACACTGTCTGAGGTTAAAAACACTGTTGTTGCACTTACTGCACTTATTGTAGGTGCAAGTATTATTAAAGTAATAACTAAGATAATACCTATTTTATGGATATTCATTTTTTACCTCTAATTAAACTTTTATTAAATAGCTATTAAGTTTTAATTGTAAATTATTAAATAATTTTTCTTAAAAATAATATTAATATATTTTTCCTTATCAATTAAATATTTATAAAATTAGTTTTTTCTAAATTTTTAAAAAATATAATAAAAAAAGATAAAAAAAGGTTTTAATTAACCTTTTATTTTAATGGAATTAACGAGAGTATTTGAAACATTATCTAATGCATTTTGGTTATTAGTATCTGTTGTAACAATAATATCATATTCATTATCTCCTTTAATAAATCCTATATATCTTGTTACAGTATTATTTTCTGTTGTATATGTTATATTGTATCCAGAATTACCACTTACATTAATATAATCAGAACTTTGTACAGTTCCATCTTCATTATTTCCAATATGATTTGCTACAGCACTCATAATATCATCAATTGATGCACCAGCATAACCAATTGAAGATAAACTAGTGTTATATATATCTATTTTAACATTATTTCCTTCAAAGCTAGCCATATAATTAGTATCATTTACTTCTTTATAGGAATTTGGAATATTTATACTGAATTCTGTAAAGTTATATTGTGTACTTGCATTTACATTATTTGAATTATTATTTTGAATATCATTTAATGATACTCCAACAAATATTATAATTAATATTAATAAGATAACAATACCAACACTAATAATTTTTCTTTTTCTTGATTTTGTAATTGTTTGTGCTAATTGTTTTGATTTTGCAGTTTTAGATTTTATTTCTTTTTTATTGTTTGTTTTATTTTGTTTGTTGTTATTGTTTGTATTAGATGTTTTTTGTTTTTTATCTGATTTTTGTGTTGATACATCTACTTCTTTTTCATGTGATCTAAATATTAATGATTCTTTATTTGTTTTTCTTACTGGTTTTTTATTTTCTCTATGAGTTTTTCTTTCATAAGTAAAGATTTTATTTAAATCATTTCCTTTTTTTTGTACTTTCGTTTGTTCTTTATTATCCTTATTGAAAATACTTACAGCTTTGTCATTAAGTTCTAATTTTTCATCAGGTAACTTTGTATGACAATCTACACAGTATTCTTCATTATGAATATGTTCTTTTCCACACTTTGGACAATACTTTGCCATAATATCCCTAATTTATTTTTTTAAATAATTCAATTAATATAATATATAAATTTTTAAGATTTTAATCTTTATTATAAGTTTTTATTAAACTTTATACTATTAATATCATCTAATACAAATAAAAATGAATTAAACTTTATTATAAGTTTCTATTAAACCCAATAATAAAATTAACATCATTTAATATAATTAAACTTTATTATAAGTTTCTATTAAACCCAATAATAAAATTAATGTCAATTAATACAGTGAAACTTTATTATAAATTCTTATTATATTTTATACTATTAATAATAGAATTAATATCACCATTAAATGAATCAATATCATCTGATACAAATAAAAATGCATATTCTTTATTATCCTTTATAAAACCAATAGTCCTATACTCATAACCATTAGTACCATTTTTACTTATAACATCATATCCAGTAATATTATTAATATTTCTATTTGTACTACTATTTATTAAAGCACCACTTCTAATATCTAACTCTTCAGTTGAACGTTTAATATCATTAACATTATTATGTGAAGACTTAGATTGATAAACACTTAAGAGTATTTTATGTCCATCCTTATCTGATTTAAAATTACCAATAACATTAGTTTGATTTTGACTAGTATTATAAGACTGCCAATCAGAAGGTATACTAAAAGTAATGATTTTATTTGAAAATTCTCCTTGAGCATTACTTATTGGATTAAGGTAGTTTATAGTGTTTTCTTCAATTATATTAAATGTAAATGTTGCAACTAAAGCAATTATTATAAGAGCTATTAATATTAAAGTTACATGTTTATGTATGTGTTTTAATCCATTTTTCTTAACTATTTCTATCTCATTTTTTGAGTCTTTATTAAATAATTTTTTTAATGAAAAATGCTTTTTATTTTTATTTTCTTTATTTAATGATTTCTCTTTTTCATCAATGAATTCTTTTTCAAAATATTTATCAGATTCATTTAATTTAGCATAAGGATTTTCTTCAACAGTATGTATTGGATATATTACATCTTCTTCAAGTTTCTCTTCATCATTAAATATTTCATTAACTAATATGTCTTCTTTTTGAGTTTTTGATTCATCAATAAAATCATCATAATCTAAAGTACCTTCTGAATCACCATAATAGTAAGTACCAGTTTCAGGATTGTAGAATATTTCTGGTTCATCATCTTCCCGTGTATTTTCTAGATTTAAGTCTTGTGTTTTTTTTAAATCAGCTTCTTGTTTTGTTTCTGAATATTCTTCATTAAAAATATCTTCTTCATTAAAATCAAAGTTATCATTATTATTTGTTTCATCAGAGTTTTCATTTGTTTCTTGTTTTTCATGAACCAATTCTGCACCACAATATTTACAGAATCTTTCATTACCCTCTGATTCTTTTCCACAAATAAGGCATTTAGTTTTCAAAAAATAGCACCAACCATTGGTTAATTAATTATATTTATGTTTAAATAGTATTTAAAATTTATTAAATTTTTATTAATTTTATTATTTTTTTAATTATTTTTATATTTTTTTTAATAATTTTAAATAAGATTATACAAATAATATTTAAACATTTTATTATATTGTTATCTGTATAAATATCATAAAATACATTCTATTAAAAAAATAGATAAAAACTAAATTAAATTACAAAAAACCTAAAAAATAAAAAACTAATATAAGACCTAAAAATAAAAGAAACAAAAAATGAATATAACTCTTAAAACCAAGAAAAACCAATAAAAATAAAAGAATTAAATTTAAATTCACTATTAATTTCAAATTCAATAGAAAATAGAAAATATCTAAACAAAAAACTTTTAAAAATTTAAATAAGTACTACTTAAAAAAAAATTAATTAAATTTTATAAAAATATATTAAAAGTAGTTTTTTTAAAGTTTTATCTAAAAACAATTAAAAATAAGTTTTTTAAAGTGAATAATAAGTGATAAGGTATTTAGATACCTTATCTGTGTGTTAAAAAATGAATAGAAATAATCTCATATGAATCTTATTTCTATCTAAGCTATTACTTTATAAATTATTATATTTATATATATTGAAAAAATAAAATTAAATCTTATAAAATATATGAACTTATTGAAATCCTATTTTTTATAAAAATAATTTAAATAGTATTAATAATTGAAAAAATTAAAAGTTTTTTCTAAAAATTAGGAAGTTTTCATATATAAAAAATCTATTGAATAATATTATCAAATCTTTCTAAAAGATTTAATATTTCATCTTTTCTTTTTATAGTATCTACCCACTCTGTAGGTATATTAGAATATCCATAATATATTCCAGCAAGTCCACCAGTAACTGCAGCTACAGTATCGGTATCCTCACCTAAATTTACACTTTTAAGTAATGCATCCTTATAAGAATTTGTATTTACAAGAGACCATATTGCTGCTTCTAATGTATCTATTACATATCCACTACTTTTTATATTATTAATTTCTGTATTAAATATAGTTTTATCTATTATTCTTTTGAAATATTTTTTTTCTTCTTGAAATTCTTTATTATTACTATAATATTTTACAGTATCATCAATACCTTCAGAAATTGCTTTATTAAGTTCCATTTTATTAAGTAATTTTACAGAAATTTGACAGTAAATATGACATGCAATCTTAGTTCTTATATGTTTATGTGTTAATGAAGAAAGTTTATAGATTTTTTCTACATCTTCTTTTTCTAACTTATTTTTTGGTCCTATAATATATACTAACGGTAAAATTCTCATAAGTGATCCATTACCATTATTCCTTTCTCCATCTCCACCACAATTTAATGGATCTTCTCCATTTTTATATTTTTCAATACTCTCTAAAGTAGTATTACCAATATCAAAACTAATATTATTTGGTGTATACTTTCCATCATAATACCAATTAGCAAATCTTTCCATTAAATCATCATAATTTATTTCAGGATAATTTATAAAACTATCAATTGTTGCAAGATTTAAAGAACTATCATCAGAAAATGATCCTGGTGCTTGATGATATGTCCCATATCCAATCATTGTTTTTATTGGATATTTGTCTAAGTATTCCCTTTTTGTAAATTCAACTGGAACTCCAAGAGCATCCCCAACAATTAATCCCATTATTCCATCTTTACTTTTCATTTTTCCACCTTTAAATTGATTTGAATAAATATTGATTTATTTATAATAAATTAATTAATATAAACCAATATTATAATGATTAAAAAATTATAGTAAATATCTAATGTTTTAATGATTAAAGATTATAGTAAATATAAAGCAATATTTTATAATAATTTAAAAAAAATAAGTTTAAAAAATTAAAATGGAGACCAATGTCTCATAGGTTCATAGTATCCATAATAATTTAATAGATAATGATTTAATGGGTTTTTATTAGAGTAATAATTTATTTCAGCTGTAAAATTTTCACGAGTTATATTTCCATTTTTATACAAATATCTAACCCATTCAATATGTTTACTATCCTTGTTTACGGTTTTATAATATTTTTTTATAGATATTGGGAAATCTACTTCATTTGCATAATAAATATTACTTATTGATTCAAAATTTCTATCATTTTTATATCCTAATAAAGTTGCATTATTTTTGTTCTCTTCAACTGCTTTTATTAATCTAGCATCAGATACACTACTAATATTATATTCTTGTGCTAATTTTAGATTTTCTTTTGCAATTTCTTTATTATGGGATACATCATGGAAGTATCCAAATGCATAAAATATTGCTAAGATTATTATTACAATTAATATTATTGTTTTTTTATTATTCATCTGGAACCCTCTTTATAATAATCTTAGTTAAATTTCAATACTTATATTAAATTTAAAACTAATTTATTATTTTTATCATTTGTATTTAATATTTCATATATTTATCTTTTATTAAAAATTCATTTATAATATAATATATTAATAAATTTTATTTAATAGTATAGCATATAATATATATTAGTGATGTGTAATGACTGAACATATAACTAAAAGTATTCATTCTGTAACTGAGGATATACCTTTAGATGGGGATGTTAAAGAATATAATTTAGCTATTTTTTCTCCGGATGATGGTTTTAAAAAAGGAGATAATGTTGCCATTATTGGTTTAGATGAATTTAATAAATTAGAAGAAGATTCTGCAAATATGTTAAGTGAAATTAATAATCTCAAAAAGATTATTAATAAATTTGAATCTGAAGATGAAGATATTCTTAAACTTAAAGATTTAGCTAATAAATCTAAAGAAAAAGATACTGAAATTAATAATTTAAAAGAAGATATATCTAATTTAACAGAAAAAATAAACAAATTAGAAAATGAAAATAAAGATTTACATTCTAAATTAGATAATAAAAATCAAGAAATCGATGATTTAAAAACTAAAATTGATAATTTAAACTTAGAAGTTCAAGAAGAATATTTACCTCAAAAAGCATCTCAAAATGAAGAATTATACAAACTCCAAAATAAAGTTAATGAGAGAAATGAATTATTATTTGAGGTTACTGATAATATTAATCAAACCATGGAAGATGCAATATTAGATACTGTAGAAGAAACAAATAATTTAATCAATGCAAATAACAAAACTACTAGAGCAAAAATTAACAATGCAGTTAGTAAAACTGAAAGAGAAGTCACTGAAAGAAATAGAGCAGTAGCTAGTAATATTAATAATATGGTTGATGAAATTAATGAAGAACTTCGTAATATTAGTTTCTGGAAATTATTATTTAATAGAAAAGATATTGATATTAAAATCCCAACAAGTGATTTAAATAAACAAGTTAAAATTGATATGCCTAAAGATATTGTTGAAGATAAACATGTTAATGTTGATGTATTAAAAATTAAAAATCAACATAAAATTGATAATTTAAAACAATTATGGATTGATACTGATAATGAAGATTCTGATAAAGAACCTATAGATGTTGAACACCAAACTAAAAAAGATTAAATTTAGTCTTACACATCTTTTTCTAATTTATTAATATTTTAATGAAATTAAGTTATTTTTAAAAACATAAGTTAAATATTTACTAAAATTAAAAAATTAATCTAAATTTTAAAATTTATTTAAAAACATAAGTTAAATATTTACTAAAATTAAAAATAATTGGAATTTTAAAGAATTTCAATAAATACACTATTTTAAAAATTAAAAACTACATAAAATAAAAACCCATATACTAATTATGATAAATTTCTTAAAAAACTTATTTAAAATATAAAATCTCTAAATTTTTAGTTTAAAATCTCGAAAAAATTAAAACTATATAATTCTTTAAACATTTTATGAAGCTTATATTTTTATAAATTAAAATTTTTTATTATTAAATTAAATTATTATTAAATTTTTTAAAAACATAATAAAATATTTATTATAAAAAATATAGAATTTTAGATTATAATTAATTATGAAAATATAGGATAAACAAACAAAAAATATTAGGGGAAAATATGGTAATTAGACAATGCCCAAAATGTGGAAAACCTGATACTACGGGATATGGCTTTTGTATATACTGTGGAACAGAATTTCCAAAACAAGAACAAGAAAATAGAAATTCAAATAGATTAAACCAAAATATACAAAATAATCCTGAAAATCCAAGAGTTAATGTACATATAGAATATAGCCAAAAACCACCAAGATCAACAGGCATGAATCTTGTAATTATAGTAGGTTATATACTATCAATTTTTGGAAGTATTCTTGGATTAATACCTGCAATATATTTAATAACACGTAAAGATATGTCTTTAAAAAGACATGGAGTAATACAACTTGCAATAATTTCATTTTACATACTATTTATTGCTATGCTATTTGCAACTGGACAATTGACAATAGATAAAATTATTGCAATTGGTCAAAAAGAATATTCAAATATGACTCAAATTACAAATATGAGCATGTATAAACATTAATTGACTTAAAAAGTCAATTATTTTTTTAATTTTTAACAATATCTATTTTTATAAAATTTATATCTAAAATAAAATTTTAAAATAAAAATTTAATAAAAAAACTTATTCTAACAAAAAAAAAAACCCAAAAAATAAACTAAAAAAACTTATTCTAACTAATTTTAAAAAAAAAGATATACTAAATTTAATTAATAAATTCTAAATTTAACTAAAAATATTAATTAAAATAAATTAATAATTAAGAATTTAAATTATCTTTAAATTTATAATACATTACATAAGCAGGAGCATCATTTTCATAATAATGAGGTACTTTTCTATCTATTACAAATCCAAAATTCTTATAAAATTCAACAACATTTAAATGATTAGCATTAACTTCAAGATTAACTTGTTCAAGACCACAGGTACGTAATATAAGAATTGCTCTATACAATAATTGAGTGCCAATACCAGTATTTCTAAAATTTTCATCTACAGCAATTGAAATTATATGTCCTTGATTTTCTTCTTTAATCCAAAAAATGACATAACCTGTAACATAACCATTATTATCTTCTGAAACAAGAAAACCAGTACCCATTTTAAAGAGTTTTAAAATCATGTCAACTCCATAAGAAGTTTCAAAGGACATTTTTTCAATTTCATGAACCCTTTTTAGATCTTTTTCTTGAAACTTTCTAATAATCATAATAAACACAATTAGATAATTATAGTAAAAACAATATTAAAAACTTTCGCAATAATAATATAAATCCAAAATATAATTAGAAAAAAATAATATAGATATAATTAGAAAATTATTAAAAATCCTAAATCAATTAAAAAAACATGTTTTTATCTAAAGAAATAATGGAGAATAAAAAATGTGGGATGACTTCGGAGAATATATTTTAAATTATAAACCTAAAAAATCAAATATTGCTGAATTAGCAATAGGTCATTTTTATGATGTAAGTTCATATTTAGAAAGTTTTGAAAATATTAATTTAATTAAAACAGATATTAATCCTTCAAGAGAGGATATTATAAAAGATGATTTAACAAATCCTAATTACAAACTTTATAAAGATATTGATTTATTATATTCAATTAGACCACCAAATGAATTACAACCTTATATTTTAGATTTAGCAAAAAAATTAAATTGTACACTGCTTATTAAACCATTAACAGGTGAAAATTTAAATACAAAACTTAAAATAATGAAATTAAAAAATTATAAAAAAGCAAGTTTTTATATATACAATCCAAAAATATAAAAAATATTAAGCAAATATACATCTAATTATTAAAATAATAATAAGATATTAAAACAAATTAATTAAAATAAAATAATAAAAATTTAAATAATAATAAATTAGTAAAACATTAAAATTATTGATAAAACTATAAAATAAATAGGAGAAAAACAAGATGAATATCTTCATAATAGGTGGAACTGCAGAATCAATTGAAATAATAAAATTTATTAAATCTAAGTATAATGATTTAAGAATCATTACAAGTACCACAACAAGTTATGGATCAAAGATTGCAAAAGAAGCAGGAAGTGATATTGTAATAGCAAAACCTCTTCCTAAAGA
The DNA here is from genome assembly GCF_000621965.1 of Methanobrevibacter wolinii SH. Classification (NCBI taxonomy): domain Archaea; kingdom Methanobacteriati; phylum Methanobacteriota; class Methanobacteria; order Methanobacteriales; family Methanobacteriaceae; genus Methanobrevibacter; species Methanobrevibacter wolinii. The sequence continues at coordinate 302,964 of NZ_KK211375.1, read as the reverse complement.
AGATATTTTAAATGTTTTAAAAGATTATAATATAGACATAGTTATTGATGCAACACATCCATTTGCAGAACATATAAGTCAAACAATATCTGAAATAATTGATAAATTAAACATGCCATTTATTAGATTTGAAAGAGAATCTGTAGATATTAATTCTATGAAAAATATTAATCTAAATAAAATCCATCATGTAAAATCATTTAATGAAGGAGGAAAACTAATAAAAAACAATTTTAATAATCTTAATATTTTACATCTTGGAGGAATAAACACTGCCAGTGAAGTAATAAAATATGTTTCTAATGAAAATTTTTACATAAGAGTTTTAGCAGTTAAATCATCCCTTGATAAATGTAAAAGTCTTGGAATATTAAAAGATCATATATTTCCAATGACAGCAAGTAAAAATAAAGATAAAAAAATCCATATTAAAGAAAACGAAGATTTATTTAAAAAAATAAATGCTAAAGTAATTACAACTAAAGAAAGTGGAGATACTGGTGGATTTAAAGAAAAAATATATGCTGCAAATAATTTAGGTATTGATGTTATTATTGTAGATAGACCAATAATTCCTGGACTAAAAAATAAAACTAGTGTTAAATCTATAAATGAATTTGAAAAAGAACTAAATAAAATATTAGAAAACAAAAACTAAAAATTATTAAAATACAAAAATAATTCAGCAGGATATAAAAAATCAAAAAACTATTAAAACGGATAAAAAAAACTTTTTTTTAAAAATAAACTAAAAAAATAAAAAATATAAAAATTCTTTAAAAAAAAATAAAACTAAAAAGATAAAAAAGATAAAAAATCCTAAAAAAAATTAAAAAGATAAAAAACTTCTTTTAAAAAACTAAAAAAAACAATTAGAATTATATAAAAAAACTTTTTTTAAAAAAAACTAAAAAGAATTTATATTATAAAAAATATAAAGTTACGCCGAGACTGGGATTTGAACCCAGGCGGAGAAAGCTCCACAGGATTTCAAGTCCTGCGCCTTACCAGACTAGACTATCTCGGCACTTTAAAAAACAAGTAATAATATGTAATAAATAATTACAACATTATATTATTTTGTTAAATATACTATAAAAATTTAACTAATTTTAATAATATTAATAAAAAAATAGCTTAAGAAGAGCTAATTAATTTCAATATTTTAATTATAAAAATATTGAAAATAAAAAATAATTTAATTAGCTTTTAAGCTCAATTTCAATACTTACATTATCAGGTACATTGACTTTCATAACTTGTCTCATAGCCCTTTCATCAGCACCAATACTGACTAAACGTTTATGAATACGAAGTTCCCATCTTTCCCAAGAAGCTTTTCCTTCTCCATCAGGAGATTTTCTTGTAGGAACTACTAATTTTTTAGTTGGAAGTGGAATAGGACCAGATATATTTACACCAGTTCTTTCAGCAATTTTTTTAATTTGATCACAAACATATGCAAGTTTTTCTGGGTCAGTACCAGTAAGTTTAATTCTTGCTTGACTCATTAATTTTCCTCCAAAAAAATAAAACGAAAAAATAAATTAATAAAAAAACTTTTAAGAAAAAATAAACTATTTAATTTAAAATTTAGAAAATTTTCAAAAAAAATAAATTAGGTTAAAATAACCTAATTTAAAGACTTAAAAGTTAACTATTAAATCTATTTAGCTGGTTCAACACCAATACATAAACCAGCTGCAACAGTTTGACCCATATCACGAATAGCGAATCTACCCATTTGTGGGATTTCCCTAGCGTTTTCAACAACCATAGGTTTGGTAGGTCTAACTTTTACAATAGCTGCATTACCGGTTTTTAAGAAGTCAGGGTTTTCTTCATCTACTTGACCAGTTGCAGGGTTTAATTTTTTAGAAAGTTCTACAAAAGTACATGCAATTTGTGCAGTGTGACAGTGGAATACAGGAGTGTATCCAACAGTAATTACACCAGGGTGTTGTAAAACAACAATTTGTGCATCGAATTGTTTAGCAACAGTAGGAGCATCATCTGCATGACCTGCTACATCTCCTCTTCTTACATCGTTTTTACCGACACCTCTTACATTGAATCCTATATTGTCTCCAGGTTCAGCTGAAGGCATGGTTTCATGGTGTTCTTCGATAGATTTAACTTCTCCAGTAGCTCCTGCTGGTTCAAAGACAACATTATCTCCTTGTTTCATTACACCAGTTTCAACTCTTCCTACAGGTACGGTACCTACACCAGTAATGGTATATACATCTTGAATAGGGATTCTTAAAGGTTTGTCAATAGGTTTTTCAGGTACGGTTAAATCATCTAATGCAGAGATTAAATCTTTACCTTTGTACCATGGGGTGTTGGAACTTTTTTCACTAATGTTATCTCCTTCAAATGCAGAAAGAGGGATGAAAGGTACTTGATCAGGTTTGTATCCAATAGATTTAATTAATTTAGAAACTGAATCTTTGATTTCATTGTATTTATCTTCAGAGTAATCTACAACATCCATTTTGTTAACAGCAACAATAAGTTGGTTAATACCTAAAGTTTTAGATAAGAAAATGTGTTCTTTAGTTTGTGGCATTACACCATCGTCAGCAGCTACTACAAGTACAGCTGCATCTGCTTGAGAAGCACCAGTAATCATGTTTTTAACAAAATCTCTGTGTCCTGGGCAGTCTACTACAGTATAATCATATTTGTCAGTGGAGAATTTTTGGTGAGCTAAATCAATAGTTACTCCTCTTTCTCTTTCTTCTCCTAATTTATCCATAACAAATCTGAATTTGTTTTCTCCATCATCTAATTGTTGTTCTTGGATTGCTCCTGCGTTTAACAATAAGTGTCCTACTAAAGTTGATTTTCCGTGATCAACATGTCCAATAAATGCTAAGTTTAAATGTTCTTTTTGTTTTGCCATTTTAATTGACCTCCAATATATATTCTATAATCATCATTTTTTCGCATATTAATATAAGCATACATAATATAAGTTTAAGGTTGAGCTTATTAATATAGCATAATTAAAAATTATACTTTCAAATATAAAAACATAATGATTTTTATAAGATTTTTAAGTATTTTTTTATAATATTTGAAAAAAATAAAATTATAAAAAATAGAAAAATTTTCTAAATATTTATAATTTATATTAATTTTATTAACTTAAACAAGTTAAATTAAAGTTTTAAATTTTATTATCTATTCTAAGTAATGTTCTGGACCATATGGTTCTGGTGATAAACCTTTTCTTTCTCTGATTTCTCTAATAATTTTACTTTGTAATTCATGAGGTAATCTTTCAAAACCAGCGTTTTCAGTAGACCATAAACATCTACCTTCAGCAGCTGAACGAATATCTCCAGCAAATCCAAACATTTCAGCTACAGGTACTTTAGATTCAATAGTAACCATATCATTATGTTGGCCCATATTTACAATAGTACCTCTTCTGTTTTGTACTTCACGAGTACAAGATCCCATATAATCTTGTGGAACATTAATGAATACTTTTTGCATAGGTTCAAGTAAAGCAGGTTTAGCTAACATGATAGCTCCATAAATAGCTTTTCTGATAGCTGGTAATACTTGTGCAGGTCCTCTGTGAACTGCATCTTCGTGAAGTTTTGCATCAACTAATTTGAATTTTAATCCCATACAAATTTCATTTGCAATAGGTCCTTGATCCATAGCAGATTCGAATCCTTCTATTAATAATTCTTTAACTTCATCCAAGTATTGGATACCACGAGTCATGTTGATAAACATACTTTTACTGTATACATCCCATACTCTTCTAGCTTCATCTTTATTTAAACCATATTCCATGAATTCATTAGCAGCTTCTTTACCTTTAACTTTACCTTCTTTAAGTTCACCTTTTTGGTAAGCTGCGAATAATTCAGGTTCCATAGGTTCCACTTCAATGTAGAATCGGTTATGTTTGTTAGGGGATTTTCCTTCAACAGGCCCAGCAGTTCCACCAACAGTTTCTCTGTATACAACAATAGGTTCAGAAGTAGTGATCTCTACACCTTTCTCATTAATTCTATAAGAAATAACTTCTAAGTGAAGTTCTCCCATACCAGATACTAAGTGTTCTCCAGTTTCTTCATTAATTTCTACATGAATGGTTGGATCTTCTTTAGCTACTTGTCTTAATACTTCAATTAATTTTGGTAAATCTTTAGTGTTTTTAGCTTCAACTGCAACAGTAACTACTGGTTCAGAAATATGATCTAATCCTTCGAATTCTTTAATGTGATTATCAGGTGAACAAATAGTTTCTCCAGCAATAGCTCCACGAGCACCTGCAATATATACAATATTACCTACAGGAACAGAATCTGTGTTAACTCTTTCAGGACCGAAGTAAACACCAACTTGTTGTACTCTACTTTTACTGTGAGAACCAACAAGATATACTTCAGTACCTTTTTGAATTTGACCACCGTATACTCTTCCAGTAGCAATTTCTCCTGCATGTTTATCAACTGAAACGTTAGTAACCATTACTGCAAGAGGTCCATCAGGATCACAGTTAATCATTGATTGTCCTTCAGGACTGTCAATGTCACCATCCCAGATGTAAGGAACCCTGTAAGCTTGTGATTCTTTAGGGGAAGGTAAGTGTTCTACTACCATACTTAATAATACTTCAGAAATAGGTACTTTCTGAGCTAACTCTTTTTGATTATCTGCATTACAGTAATCAATAATATCTTTAAAAGTAATTCCAGTTTTTTGCATCATAGGAACATTAATAGCCCAATTATGATATGCTGAACCGAAAGCTACACTACCATCAGCTACATCAAATTTCCAATCATCTTTTTTATCTTCAGGAGCCATATTTTTAACTAATTTATTAGCTTCCATAATGATTTTAATAAACCTATTTTGTAACTCTTCAGGAGTTAATTTTAATTCATTGATTAATCTATCAACTTTATTAATAAATAAAACAGGTTTAACATGTTCTTTTAAAGATTGTCTAAGTACAGTTTCAGTTTGTGGCATGATACCTTCTACAGCACAAACAACTACAACAGAACCATCTACTGCTCTCATAGCACGAGTTACGTCTCCACCGAAATCAACGTGTCCAGGAGTATCGATTAAGTTGATTAAGTATTCTTCACCTTTAAATTTGTGAACCATAGATACGTTTGCTGCATCAATAGTAATACCACGAGCTTGTTCCTGTTCATCGAAATCTAAAAACCTTTGATCTCCAGCAAGATCTTCAGAAATCATTCCCGCACCTGCTAAAAGGTTATCAGATAAAGTTGTTTTACCATGATCAATATGTGCAACAATACCAATGTTTCTAATTTGATCAGGTTTATACATTAACTCCTTAATTTTTTCAATCATTTTTGAACGTCTACTCAAAATAATCACCTATAAAACATAAAAAATAGTTTAAAAGTCATATTAACTTCAAACTAAATTAGGCCATAAGCCTAGTGAGCTGCTTTAGCTACTCTTTCTTTTTCTTCTTTTTTCTGTAAAGCAAAGCTTCTTGAATCTTCATTAGATGCAAGGAGTAATTCATCTGCTAAACATTGACCTGCTGATTTTCTATTTTTAAATGCAGATTGGTAAGTTCCTCTTGTAATAAAACCTAAAGATAAATCTACCCTTCTTTGTGGAGAAATATCTACAGGAACTTGGTATCCTACACCACCATATTTAATACGAGTAGTTTCTTCACGAGGTGCAGTATTTTCTACTGCAGTAACTAAAATTTGAACCGGATTCTTTTTAGTTTTATCATGAATAATATCTAAAGCTTCATCAACAATAGAATATGCTTTATTTTTTTTACCAGAGTTAATAGAAGTTTTCATAATTTTGTTCATTAATCTTTCAACAATAGAAACTTTGGATTTTGCAAATTGTCTTTTTACATGTCTACCTGAGGTGTGAGGAATAGTTTCATCTAAACAGATGTATCTAACTAAACCTAAGTCACTTACTTCAACTTCAGATAAATCCCATTTATCAAATAATAAATTAGACACAATAATCACCTTACAGGTTTTTCAATTTTACCTGAAACCATTTCAGATAAAGCTACATTATTAACTTTGGATACTTTCCAACGGACTCCAGGAATATCACCCATAGATCTTCCAGATGGTCCTCCAATTCCTTCAATCATTACTTCATCATGTTCATCAATAAATCCAATTGCTCCATCACCTGGTGCAAAAGCGGTTAATTGTTTACCATTTTTAATTAATTGAACACGTACACATTTACGAATAGCAGAGTTAGGCTGTTTTGCTTCGATACCTACTTTTTCGATGACAATTCCCCTAGCTTGAGGAGCTCCTTCGAGAGGATCAGCTTTAACATCTAAACGTAATGCTTTCCTTTTATAATCTACATCTTTCCACTTAAAATTTTGTCTATTTTTTTTAAGTTTACCTGCTGCGAAAAGTCCTGGCATTATATTTCCTCTTTAAATTTTTTGTAAATAATTAATAGAATAAACTATTGAAATTAAAAATCCACCGCTGCGATTTACATTATACTGATGATTTTATAATGCAATCTAAATTTTTAATCAAAATAGAATCATCATAAAATACGACAAATAATCATTAAAAATTAATAATATATGATATTTATCTGTAGATAATGCTAATGAATAAAATAAAATAACATATAGTAAAAAGGCACACGATAACTATATATCCTATGTTAAATCTAATAAAATAATCCTTAAAATTAAAAATAAAAGATTTAAGGAAAAAACAACATAGCTAAATTTTAGCAATATCTATTAGTATAAATTATGTTAATAATTACATATAAATGTAATGTTTATAATAAAAAATAGCAATTAAAATAATGAATTCAAAATTTTTAAATAAAAATTAAATTCAATATTTAATTTATCAAAATACTTAAATAAATTTACTAATAAACGATATAAAATTATCAATATCTAAACAATTTGATAAAATATAAATTTAAAATAAAAAATTAATAAAATAATGTTTTATTAAAATATGTTTAAAAATTTAATTATCTCTAAAACAATTCATTTTAAAGAAAAATAAATTTAAATAATTTAAATAATTTAAATAAAGTAAAAATAAAAAAAATAAAAAATGATGGAAAAAGGAAAGAAATTCCTTTTTTTATAAAAGATAACAAAATATAAAAATACTATATTAAAATTAATAATTTAGCTTATTTTAAAATAATATTACTAATATTATGTTGCCTATTTGCTAAAAGTTTAGCTCTTTCGATATTTACTCCGCCTTTACCAATAGCAATACGTTTATTAGTATTGTCTGCAGTAACAGTAGCAACAATATCTCCAGATTCTTTTCTAGTAACTTTAATAGATTGAAGTTCTGCGGGAGAAAGAAGATTTTTAATAAATACAGTTGGATCGTCAGAATATTCAACGATTTCAACACCTTTATCTACTGCTCTTTTAACTTTATTTACAGTACTTCCACCTTTACCAATTGCTAAACCCATATCTCCATTTTTAACAACAAAAGTAACTTTTGCATTATCTTCATCAATGATACAATCTTTAACCATTGCACCAGTCATATTTTCAAATAATGCAATATATCTAATCTCATTAGAATTAAATTTAATAGACACTAAAATCTACCCCATTACTTCTAAAATAGTAGAATCTCCTGGATCGTTAATGACTAATGTTGCTACTGTAAATGGTTTACCACAAACTGAACCAAGAACTACACTGGTACCATCATAAACATAGTAAGGAACATTAGAAAGTTTAGAATAGTATTCTACATCTTCAATAATATCTTTAGGACTATTTTTTGCAACAATAACAAGTTGTCCTTTACCTAATTTTAAAGATTGAATTGATTTTTCAGAGCCTAAGATTACATCACCTGTATCTACTGCTACCCTGATTGCTCTATCTACGTCCATCATCTGCCTCCTTTAAATATTTAATTATAATAAAAATGGATTAAATCCATTGTAACAGAGTCTAAATTTTAGAATCTGCAAATAAGTATTAAAAAAATACTTGAAATTTCTAAAATCAATCAAATATTAATTTAGAAATATTATTACAGCAAAAAACTGTAAAAAATTTAAGCAAAACTATTAATTAAATAATAAGTTTCACATCTGAAAAAAATAAAATACATTTTTTATAAAAAAAATACAGCACAATTTAAATTATATAAACATAGTTTATAAACTTAATGTAAATAAAAAAATATTTTATATATTATTATAATATAATTTTAAGATTTTTAAAAAAATAATAAAAAGGATATTTAAAAATATCCAAAAAACTATTTTTAATCGTATTTTTCATCCATAACAACATGTACTGAACCAGTACCAAGTGGAATTGGTTGACCAATAATGATATTTTCAATAACACCAGTAAGTTTATCGATTTCACCATGAATACTAGCTCTAAGTAAATGTTTACCAGTTTCTTCAAATGCTGCACGAGCAAGAACACTTGATTTTTCTCCACCAATACCATGACGACCAATAGATTTAACTACTCCTTCAGAAGTCATCATATCAGCAACTAACATAATATGTCTTATATCAACAGAAAGACCTTGGTTTTCAAGAGTACTTACTGCTTCGTTAATAATAGCATTACGTGCTGCTTCAATACCTAAAACAGTGTAAATTTCATAGATATCATTGGTTTTAGTTTTTCTATTGTCAACACCATCAATTTTAAGAATTTCTTTTAAATTAGAACCTTCTGTGTGTAAAGTATATTCTTCTTCTTTTCTAATAATAACTTTACCAATTCCTTTTAAACCACTGATTTGAGTATCTCTTATTTTATCAGCTAAAAGACGTAATTCCCTAATTGAACTTTTAGAAGGTTGTAATGTAAATTTAGAATCATCATCTTTATCAACATCAACCTTTTTAGTTATTTTTTCCATTTTAGAAATTATGTCATCATAGTCAAGTTTTTTATCATCAACGATTTTAGATTTATTTAATTTAACTTCAACTTCCATTTCAGCATAATTAATATTAAAATCTTCAATTACATCATTGATAGTACTTTTACCAATATAATTTGCAAGTTTTCTTACAAATTCTTCATCTTGATTAGGTGCTAAGTCTTTACCATCTGCAATTTCACCACTAAGATAAATATCCATAGTAGGAGTTGCAATTTTTTTCCTAGCATCTACAATCTCAATAAGCCTAGGTAAACCTAATGTTACGTTTAATTCAGATACTCCAGCAAAGTGGAAAGTACGCATAGTCATCTGAGTACCTGGTTCTCCTACAGATTGTGCTGCAACAGTACCAACAGCCTCTCCAGCTTGGATGAAAGATCTTTCATAAGCTTCTTGTACTTTATCAATAACTTTACTTAATTCATCATCAGTTAAATCATGTTTAATACGAGCATTACTTATGTCTTCTATATAAGATTTAGGAAATTGTAAACCTTTATCTTTTACAATACTTTTAACTAATGTTTTAGCCTCATCAAAAGTTTCTTCAGACATACTCTACTCCTCCACTTTCTCAGTTTTACCTTTATTTTGTTTATACATTTCACCGTTTACCCATTTGAAAATTGGATTTTCTTTTGGGTTAGATTTACCATAATCATAAGTTAATTCATAAGGTTCTTTTTTAGCTGATTTTTTAGAGTTAGAATTAACTCTCATTTCACTAATGACTTTTTCAAGATCAACTACTTTACCATGATCACTTTTTGCAGGATCTACACCATCTTCACCAAACATAGTTTGGATAACCATACCACAATTATCAGTAACAAGACCTTTAGAATTAACTTTTAAATCTTCAAGTGCATTTACAAGTCTTCTTTGCATATAACCAGATTGAGCAGTACGAATAGCAGTATCTACAAGACCTTCTCTTCCACCCATTGCGTGGAAATAGAATTCAATAGGATCAAGACCACTTTTATAACTAGAATAAACAAATCCTTTAGCTTTAGCACCTAATTCTTTTTTCCTAAAGTGAGGTAATACTCTATCTTTATAACCCCTATTAATACGTCCACCACGAATAGCTTGTTGTCCTACACAAGCAGCAATCTGAGTTAAATTTAACATAGATGCTCTTGCACCAGTTTTTGCCATTACTACAGAGTGATTAGACATATCAAATTTATTGTGACATGAAACAATAGATTCATCTTTAACATTACCAAAGTATTTCTCAGTAATTGCTCCTGCTTTATCCCTTGCTTCACCAAGAACCTGTACAATTCTCATTTCTAATGTTTCTTCAAGACTTCTACCTGGTAAAGGTGCAAGATATCCTTCATTATATGTATCAACAAGTTCATCTACATCTTTTTCTGCTTTTAATAAATGTTCACTGATTCTTTCTTGTGCTTCTTCAGGAATTTCTTCATCATTAAGACTGGTAGTGATACCAGTTTTCATAATACCTGCAATAGCCATATCAGTAGATCTATCAAGGAATTCACGAGCAGCAGAAGGACCATACTCTTTAGCAATCCTATCTAAGATTTTACCAGAACCTGAACCATATGCATTTTCATCAATAATACCGGAAACAAGTTCTCCATTTTTAATAACAACATATGCTTCATTTTTACAATCTTGTTTAAGACATCCATCTTCACAGTGTCTGCAAATATTAGCCCTATAACTCATATTTAAGTCATCAGGTAATAAAAGACTGAATAATTCTTTACCAGTCCAATCTTTATGTTTACGTTTAGGCATTTTAAGATGTGATTTTCTAATTAATTGAAATGCATCTTCTTCAGAATATACTGATTCTTTTCTAGTGAATAAATATCCTCCAGAAATGTGATCGTGAATAGCTCCAATAATTGGTCCACCATACCTTGGAGAAAGAATATGTTCTTGAACCCTCATAATAGATTTAGCTTCTGCTCTAGCTTCATCAGTTTGTATAATGTGCATATTCATTTCGTCTCCATCGAAATCTGCATTATATGGAGGACATACACATAAGTTTAATCTAAATGTTTTATAAGGTAAAACTTTAACTTCATGAGCCATCATAGACATTCTATGAAGGGAAGGTTGACGGTTAAATAAAACCATATCTCCATCATGAAGATGTCTTTCTACAATGTAACCGGGTTTTAATTGTTCTAAAATTTTATCTTTAGTTTCATCATAAACCCTAATTTTTCTTCCATCTAAACGGACAACATAATTAGCACCTGGATGAACATTAGGTCCATTATTAATATATTCTTTCATTTCATCGATGTTCCATTCATTTACATAAGTAGGTACAGTTACCTCTTTAGCAATCATTTCAGGTACACCGACTTCATTAATAGATATATTTGGATCAGGAGAAATTACAGTACGTGCAGAAAAATTAACCCTTTTACCAGATAAATTACTTCTGAATCTTCCTTCTTTACCTTTTAACCTTTGAGCTAAAGTTTTAAGAGGTCTTCCAGATCTATGTCTAGCAGGAGGAACACCACTTGCTTCATTATCAAAGTAAGTTGTAACATGGTATTGTAAAAGTTCCCATAAATCTTCAACAATAAGTTGAGGAGCACCTGCTTCCATATTTTCAATAAGTCTTTGATTAATTCTTAAAATATCTACAAGTTTATGGGTTAAATCATCTTCTGACCTTTCACCAGTATCTAATGTAATAGAAGGTCTTACAGTTACTGGAGGAACAGGAAGAACAGTAAGAACCATCCATTCTGGACGTGCTACTTCCGGATTTACACCTAAAACGTAAGCATCATCATCACTAATTCTTTCTAATTTTTCCCTAACTTCACTAGCAGTTAATTTATAGTCACCTTGAGTAATAGTTGTAGGTTTATCTATTTTAATATCTTCTTGTTCTGCACCACAATGAGGACATGTACTTTTTTTAGCAGCATTATAAACTTCTTTAATTATATCATTAATGTTTTCATCATGTGCTTTACAAAAATCAATTTTTTGTTTAAATTCCTCAATTTCAACATCATCAAGAAGGATACGACCACATTCATTACAAGTAGAACGTAATATTTTATGTATTACATCACCAAAACCAACATGAACAACTGGTCTTGCTAAATCAATACTACCAAAGTGTCCTTCACAGTCTCCTCCCCTATAACCACAAGTACGGCATTTTAAACTAGGATCAATAACACCTAAATGAGGATCCATTAAACCATTTTCAATAGGATAACCATCCTCATCATAAGTATCAGGAGTTTGAATTTTAACTACAGATAATTTCCTAATTTGTTCAGGAGACATAAGTCCAAAATTAATCTGTTTAATTTTTTTAATAATTCCATCATCTCTCAAATTATTGGCTCCTTCATAATAAATATCAATAATTTAATTCAACAACATGCTTCGTCTAAACTTTGTCTCCTAAGACTAATTTAGGGAAGATACATAAACTTTTAAGTTCATCAAGTAAAAGTTTAAATGCATAAGATATTTCAATTGGATAAGATTCAGTATCTCCACAGATAGGACAATAAGTTTTATTTCTACCTTTATCATATACTGCAAGCATACCACAATTACCACAGACAATAGCTTCGTATTTATCTGATTCATCTAATAATCTTTCTTTAAGAGTAAGTGCTGCACCATGTGCAATAAGACAATCTCTTTCCATTTCTCCAAATCTTAAACCACCTTCACGAGCCCTACCTTCAGTAGGTTGACGTGTAAGTACTTGTACAGGACCTCTTGAACGAGCATAAACTTTATCAGAAGTCATATGATGTAATTTCTGATAGAATGCTACTCCAACGAAAATTTCAGCTTCTATTCTTTCACCAGTAACTCCACTGTATAATGATTCACATCCTGCAGATTCAAAACCATAATCTATTAAAGTTTCTTTAATTTCTTTTTCTATTTCTTTATTAAATGGAGTACCATCTACTCTTTTACCAGCAAGACATCCGGCTTTACCTGCAACCATTTCAAGTACTTGTCCAACAGACATCCTTGAAGGGATAGCGTGAGGATTTACAATTACATCAGGAACAATTCCATCTTCAGTAAATGGAACATCATCTTGAGATAATATAAGGCCAACTACACCTTTTTGACCGTGTCTTGATGCGAATTTATCACCAAATTCAGGTTGTCTTGTATCTCTTACACGTATTTTTGCAAGACGACTACCTTCAACTGTTTCAGTTAAAAGTACTGCATCAACAATACCTTTTTCACCATGACGAACAGTAACAGAAGTTTCTCTTCTTTTTTCTGAAACTGTACCAAATTCATCAATTTCTTCAAGGAATCTTGGAGGTGATGTTTTTCCAATAAGAACATCTCCAGATTCTACATAACTTTCAGGATTTACAACACCATCTTCATCAAGATGTCTGTATGCATCTTCTGAACGATAACCTTTAATATTTTTATCTGGAACTTCAAATTTATCTTCTTGACCACCAGGATAACGTTTCTCTGAAGTGTCATATGACCTAAAGAAAGAACTTCTACCTAAACCTCTTTCAATAGAAGATTTATTTAAAATCATAGCATCTTCCATGTTATATCCTTCATAACTCATTAAAGCTACAACGAAGTTTTGACCAGAAGGTCTTTCATCATAATCTGTTGAATCAATAATACGTGTTTTAACAATAGGTTTTTGAGGGTGATGTAACAAATGTGCCCTTGTATCAGTACGTAAACCATAATTAGATACATATAAACCTAATGCTTGTTTTGTCATACCAGATTCCATAGTATTCCTTGGTGAAGAATTATGATCTGAAAATGGAATAATTCCAGCACAAATACCTAACATAGTTGCTGGATCTATTTCTAAATGAGTGTATTCATTTCTGAAAGGATTTGTTTCATCATTCAAATCTTCAAGAGTCATTGCAATATATGCATTTTCTTCTTCTTCAGCATCAAGATATTCAATAAGACCCATATTAATTAAATCTTGCCATTTTAAATCTTTAACAGAAACTTGATCTAAATGATCTTTAGTTAAAAGAGGTTTACCATCTTTAACAATGATTAAAGGTCTTCTAGCTCTACCTGGATCATTGAATATGTAAATTTCATTATTATCCTCGTAATAAGTGATATTCATTTCATATGAAATTTCTCCAGCTCTCCTTTTTTCTCTCATTTCTTGAGTGAATGTTTCTGGATCATCACAATAACCAAGGAGTTCACCATTAATATAAATTTTAGCATCTTCCATAAATAATAATCCTCCAGAAATCTATTGAGATTCTTTCAATACTCCCATACTTTTAATAACATCAACAATTTCCTGAGTATCTGAACCTTCAGATATTTTACACATTAATGCTAAGTTTTTAACTAAACCACAATTAGGACCCTCAGGAGTTTCATTTGGACATATTTTACCAAATTGTGTTGGGTGTAAATCTCTTGCTTCAAAGTGAGGTTGACTTCTTGTTAAAGGAGATACAACACGTCTTAAATGAGAAAGAGTTCCCATATAACTTGTCCTATCTAAAAGTTGGCTTACACCAGCTCTACCTCCAACCCAATTACCAGTTGCAATAGCATGTTTAATATTCTCTGTTAAAACATCAGATCTTACAGCTTGTTTAATTGAAAGTTCTTTACCTCTTGAAATACTTCTTTCTAATTGATAACTCATATCCCTAGTAAGTGAAGTGAAAGCTACTCTAAATAAATCTTCCATTAAATCTCCAGATACTCTTAATCTTTTATTAGTATAATGATCTTTATCATGTGGTTCACGTTGACCTTCAATAACTTGAAGTAACATTTCAGTCATTTCAGCTAAATATATAGCTTTATCGTGACGTTTTTCAGGTTCAGTACCCATATGAGGTAATAAATACCTATCAATAACATCTTTTGCACGTTTGATACGATAATCTTCACCCATTCCTTTAGCTACACGATTACCAATAAATTTAAGAGCTTGTTGACTTAAATAATCCCTTCTTTCTTCTTTAGTTAAATCAGTCATTTCATTAGGATCAAGTTTTAATGATGGTTCAGATACTTGAATATCATCTGCAATCATCATTTGGAAGTTAAAATCATCTTTAGATATAGCTTTAATAATTTCTTGATCAGTAGAAAGACCTAAAGCACGTAAAAGAATAACAAGAGGAATTTCACCAGGAACATAAGGGAAAGAAATTCTTAAAAATACGCCTTTTTTACGAGGTTTTTTATATTCTAAGTTAATTCTTGCTCTAAAACCACTTTTAATAGAAGTAACAACAGCTTTAGCACGTCTATCTTCAATATTTCCTATTCTTTCTAATATTATTTTATTTGGTGCAATTTCTTCCATTGTAACTACTGCTCTTTCAGAACCATTTACAATGAAATATCCTCCAGGATCTTGAGGATCTTCACCAATATCTTTTAATTCTTCATCACTTAAACCATTTAAATGACAAATATTTGATTTAAGCATAACTGGTAATTCACCAATATAAACATCCTCAAATTCAGCTTCAGGTTCGCCTTCAACATCTAATGCCATTTGTAAATACATGTGAGCAGAATAGTTTAAATTTCTAAGTCTAGCTTCAGTAGGATAAATTTCACTTTTAGAACCATCTGCTTCTTTAGTAAAAGGTGGTTCAATATGTAATTTACCAGTACGTACAGTATATTTACCTTTTTCTAAACTAATAGGATCAGTAATATCTATAATTTTTTGAATACGGTTTTCTACAAAATCATTATATGATTTAATATGATGGTCTACTAAATTATATTCATCAAAAAATGAATCTACTAATGCCCATGTCTCTTTTGTCATGAACTTCCTCCAATACTTTTTAAAAAAATTTACAATACAATAAAAATGGATACATAAGTAAATATTTAATAAAATAAGAATAATCAATAATCTAAAATAAAGAGCATATACTTTAATAATTATAATTAGTAAAAAAAAATAGTACACTAGTCAATTTCTAGTACTACTATAAAAAAGTAGTAAACATACAGAATATACTAAAACTAAATTAAATTTAAGAATTACATAATCAGATGTGCAGAAATTAATAATTAAAAAAAAGCAATGACTAAAATACTTAAATTTTATTTACTAAAATATATTTTATGATTAAACTATTTAATAATATCAGTATCTAATCAGAATCTCTGTCTACAACTAATCTGTAAGTTACAAACATTCCAGCAGTTTTACTTTCACGAGTAATTCTAAGAATGTCTCCTTCTTTAGCACCTATTTCTTTAACAACAGGATCTTTTAATAAAATTTTTGGAAGGTTTTCTTCATCATATTCTAAATTTTCTATAAATTCTTCTTTTTCTTTTTCACTTAAAATCTCATGTTTAGGAACTAAATCATGTTTTTGGATATCCAATTTCAAATTAATTTCCTCCAAATATGAAAAATCGATAAAAAATTATTGAAAAACTCATAAAATAAAAATATAAAAAAACTAGAAAACGGGCCCGACGGGAATTGAACCCGCGGCCGCTTGGTTAAAAGCCAAGCGCTCTGCCAGACTGAGCTACGAGCCCTCACAAATACATTTAAATTTTGGATAGTTTCCAATATTTATTTATGTTAGCATACTATATAAAGCTTTTGTAAAATTAAGAATTAAAGTTAATTCACTTTTAGAAAAGCGCCTTGGCCGGGATTTGAACCCGAGTCGCGGGCTCGACAGGCCCACATGATAGCCCCTACACCACCAAGGCACAGTAACTAAATAAAATTAACATATTAAACTCTATAATATGCAACTATTAATACTTTAATCATCATAGTATATAAATGTTTGCATATTTCACTATAAAAAAATGAAAAATACACAAATATGATAAATTTAAAATATTAAATCCCGCCTGCCGGACTTGAACCAGCAACATTTGGATCTACAGTCCAACGCTCTGCCAAATTGAGCTAAGGCGGGACAGTGGGACCGCCCGGATTTGAACCGGAGTCTCAGGCTCCCAAAGCCCAAAGGATCGACCAAGCTACCCTACGGTCCCATATGAAATTATATAAACAATATAACTATCTAATACTTTAGATTAAAGTCATATATAAATATTTCGTTTTTACTATAAAATTTATTAAATTTTTATTATATTTAATAAAAATACATTAATAAAGTTCTCTCTAAACAAATAATAGAAAAAACATAAATGAATTTTCACTAGATATTAAAAAAATAACATATTAACATAGTAAAAAACTAAACAAATATTTTAATAATATTTAAAAAAATTTAAATAATATTAAAAGCCCCGAGGGGGAATTGAACCCCCGACCACCAGATTACAAGTCTGGCGCTCTACCGACTGAGCCACCGAGGCATAATTGGTATACTAACATAACTACTTTTATCCAATTTAATATATAAATGTTATTATTATTTTTATAAAAAAAGTATAGAATAGAATAAATATAAAAATTAACAAATGTTATATTATAAATATAATAAGTAATTCTTGTTAAAATTTATTAAATAATTTAAAAATCACTTATTTAATTTTAAAAATAGATTGATTTAATAAACTTAAATTTTTTAAATAAATAAGTTTTCAAGATACTTATAAATTACAATTTTAAATTAGATAATATCTATTTTTAAAAATGTATCATGATTATATATTTAATTAAAAATTTTAAATAAAGTTAATATTTAAAATTAAAAATTAAATAAAATTTAAATTTTAAGTTTTTGACACAAAATTTTTTTAAAATAAAAAAATATTTAAAGAGAATAATATGATTACAAGTGAAAAAATTCTAGAACAAACAAAAGAAGGACTTTCAAACATTAAAAATATAAGCCCATTAACCCAATGTATAACGAATATAGTTACATCTAATGACTGTGCAAATGCAGTTCTTGCAGTAGGTGGATCACCTATGATGGCAGATGATGCAGAAGAAGAGGAAGAAGTTGTAGTTATAGATAAAGCACTTGAAATAAATATTGGTAAATTAAGTAAAGACCAAAGAAAAGCAATGTTTGTAGCTTGTAAAAAAGCAAATGAAGTAAATGTTCCAATTATTTTAGATCCTGTAGGAGTAGGAATAAGTAATCTTAGAAATGAAACTGTATTAAAAATAATTAAAGATTATAAACCTACTGCAATTAGAGGCAATATGTCTGAAATCAAAACTATTGCTAGATTAATTGGAGTTATTAATGAAGAAACTATAGCAAAAGGTGTAGATGTAGCAGATGAAGATATCATCTCTAAGGAGAATATTGAAAAAAATGGTAAAATTGTAAAAGCTCTAGCAAAAGAACTTAATACAATTGTAATGGCTAGCGGTCCAATTGATATAATCTCTGATGGGGAAAATATATACACTATAGAAAATGGTAGCGACATGATGCCAAGAATAACAGGATCAGGATGTATGCTTTCTGCAGTAGTAGCAGCATTTGTTGGTTCAAACAAACCATTAATAGGAGTAGTTACTGCAGCTTTAACTATGGCAATTGCAGGAGAAATAGCTGGAAATTACTGTAAAGAAAACAATCTTGGAACTGGAAACTTCAGAGCATATCTTATTGATGAATTATATAAAATAAATTATGAAACTATTAAAAAAATGGCTAAATTTAATTCATTAAATATATAATTTATATATTAATTAAAAAGAGGTTAAAATATGGATAATGAAATACTTAATAAATGTAGCGAAGCATTAGAAAATTTAAGAACAAAAGCACCACTTACACAATGTATCACTAATATTGTAACAGTTAATGATTGTGCAAATGCAGTTCTTGCAATTGGAGCATCACCATTAATGTCAAATGATGAAACAGAACAAAGAGAAATAGCTAGAATTGATAGTTCTATTGTAATAAATATTGGTACTTTAACTAAAAACCAAATTATAGGAATGTTTACTTCTGCAGATGAAGCAAATAAAATTGGAACTCCAATAATTCTTGATCCTGTAGGAATTGGAATTAGTGCACTTAGAAATGATACAAGTTTAAAAATTATTAGAGATTATCATCCTACTGCAATACGTGCAAACATGTCTGAAATTAAAGCAATAGCTAAATTTGTAGGAATTTTAGAAAATGTTGAAAATATTGTTAAAGGTGTAGATGTAGCAGATGAAGATATTATATCTAGTACTAATATTAAAGTAAATGGAAGAATCGTTAAAGAATTAGCAAAAGAACTTAATACAATTATATTTGCAAGTGGTCCAATTGATATTATATCAAATGGAAAAAACACATACACAATAGAAAATGGTAGTGACATGATGCCAAGAATAACAGGAACAGGATGTATGTTATCTTCAATACTTGGTGCATTTATTGGATCAAATGAAGATAAATTAATAGCTACAATAAGTGCTGGATTAAGTATGGGAATTGCAGGAGAAATAGCTGGAAATTACTGTAAAGAAAACAATCTTGGAACAGGTAGTTTTAGAACTCAACTTATTGATGAATTATATAAATTAAATAAAGAAGAAATTTTAAGTAAAGCTAAATTAAATACCTTAAAATTATAAATAAATTAAATTTTTAAATTTAATTTAAAAAATCAAGATTTTCAATTAATTAATATTAATATTTATACTAATAGAAATATATTGAATTTATATAATAAAATCATTAAATTAAAAATATATTTTATTTCAATTTTAAAATAAATAGATTTCAATAGCATTTAAAATAAATTTTTTTATTAATTAATTTTAAAACGGAGATAGACAAATATGGAAAATATTGATTATTCTTTATATCTTGTAACAAATAGTAAAAATAAAAGAAATCAAGAATTCTTAGATATTATTGAAGAAAGTATTAAAGGTGGAGTAAGTATTGTACAAGTTCGTGAAAAAGAACTTGATCTTATACCTTTTTATGAAAAAGCAAAAGCAGTTAAAGAAATAACTGACAAATATAATATTCCGCTTATAATCAATGATAGATTAAGTATTGCAATAGGTCTTGGTGCAGATGGTGCACATGTAGGTCAAGAGGATATTGATGGGTCAATAGCAAGAGATATACTTGGACCAGATAGAATACTTGGAATATCTGCTCAAACAGTTGAACAAGCTAAAAAAGCAGAAAAAGACGGTGCTGATTATATAGGTTGTGGAGCAGTTTTCCCAACAAGTACAAAAGAAGATGCAGATTCTGTAAGCATTGAAGAATTTAAAAAAATCAAAGAAGCAGTAAATATTCCTGTAGTTGCAATTGGTGGAATCAAAATAGATAATGTTAAAGATTTAAAAGGCACAAATGCTGATGGAATATCCGTAGTTTCTGCTATTATGGATGCTGAAGAACCAAAAGAAGCTAGTGAAAAATTACTTGAAGAGTTTAAAAAAATTAACTAAACTCTTAACTTTTTTTATAAAAATAAAATATTTTATACCTAACTAAAAATCATACTTATTCTAAAACAAATTTATAGCTAAATAAAAATCATATACTTATTTTAAAAGAAAATACTATTTATACCCAATAAAAATCATACTTATTCTAAAACAAAAATTATATTAAATATAGTTTTAAATTTAAAAATTTTAATTGATTAATAATTTTAAGTTTTAACATAAATCTAAATAAATTCAATAATATTTCAATTTAATAATAAAATCAGAAATAAAATATATACTAAAAAAAGCAACAGGAAAACAATAAAAAACATACAAAAATAATAAAAAACCTACTAAAAACAACAGAAAAAATACAAAAACAACAAAAAACAGTACTAAAAAACAAAAAATATAAAAAATAATAAAAAACCTACTAAAAAAATAAAAATTAAATTTTTAATTTTTTATCAAATCTTTTTTTATTATCAATTAATGCTTCAACAGCATCTAATTTTTTACCAGCAAGTAAATTAATACAAGCTCCACCACCACTACTTACATGATTAACTTTATTTTCATATCCCATATTTACTGTAGCAGCACCAATATGTCCACCACCAATAATAGAATAACCTTTAGATGATGCAATTGCATTAATAATATCTTCAGTACCTATTGAGAATAATGGATTTTCAAATACACCTGCAGGACCATTTGCAAATATTGTTTTTGCATCCATAATAGATTTTGCATATTCTGCACTAGTATTTTTACCAATATCATAAATTGGATAATCTGGAATTTCATCAATACTTACATCTACTCTTTCACCATCAATTTCAACAGCTACATCTTTAGGATAAATTATTTGATTAGAATATTTATCAAGTAAACCTTTACATTTATCAATCATATCAAGATAACCTTGAGATTTAATTAAATCCATATTTGGTTTACCAATATTATATCCTGCTGCTGCAAGGAAAATATTAGCAACAAGACCACTAGTTAAAACATAATCTGCAGTACCATTTGCACAAACATTTTCAGCTACCATAATAGAATCATCAGCTTTCATACCACCAAGTGCAAATACACATGGAGATTTAACATTATCTAATGTAGATTGAATAATATGTAACTCATGCTCCATTACACGACCAGCAGCAGAAGGTGTATCAAGTGTAAAACCTACAAGTGAAACTTGTCCACGATGAGCTGCTGCAAATGCATCATTAACAAAATAATCAATTAATGGTGAAAGTTCACGTACAATCATTGATTGTGCTTGTTGTTCGACTGGACGTTTTAATGATTCTTCTGAGAAAAATCTAACATTCTCAAGAAGAAGTACTTCACCAGGACGTAAATTATTAATTGCAAGTTTAGCAGGAGTTGAAAATATACTATCAACATATTTAACTTTTCTTCTAAGCAACCTACTTAAAACATCAGAATGTTGTCTTAAAGTAGTAAAATCCTTTTTACCTGGACGTGATTGATGAGCTAAAATTATTACCCTAGCTCCTTTTCTTGCAAGTTCTAAAATTGTCTTAGAATGCAATTTCATACGAGTATCATCTAAAATAGAACCAGTGTTTGGATCTACTGGTGAATTAATATCAATCCTTAAAAGTACTGTCTTACCCTCTACATCAAAATCATCAATAGTATAAAACTTTCCAACCATTATTCCACTCTTAAAAATATATTAATATTAAATATGTAATTACTATTTTATAAAATTTAGTAAAATCTTAAAGTTAATTAAAAAATCAAAAAATATGTAATTACTATTTTATAAAATTTAGTAAAATCTTAAAGTTAATTAAAAAATCAAAAAAATATAACTAAAACAAAAAACACAATAAAATTTTAATAAATATTTAAATTATCTAAAACACGTATCAATTTCAATATAAAAAAATAGAATTATTTAAATTCTATTAATTTTAAATAATAAAAAATCAATTAATACCTTTATTTACATTATCACTAAATATTAAAATAATAAAAAATCAATTAATACCATTTATTTGCATTATCACTAGATAATTTAACAGATTTAGATCCATTTCCAACTATATATGGACCATGTCCAGTAAAAACATTTTCAACATCTAATTTAGCAAGTCTATTAAGTGAATTTTTCATATCATCAGTACTACCTGTTTTAAAATCACTTCTTCCAAAACTACCATCAGAAAATACAGTGTCCCCAGTAATTAATGATTTACTATCATATAAACATATACCTCCATGAGTGTGACCTGGAGTATGAATAACTTCAAAATCATTAAATTTATCTTTTTCATGAATTATATTTACATCAATATCTGGAACCTTAGATCCAAAGTGACTTGCAACTGTTTCTTCACCATCTAATCTTTTAATTGCATCAGCATCAAGTTCATGCATATAAACTTCAAGCCCATATTCTTTTTGAAGATATTCATCTGCCCCCATATGATCAAAATGACAATGAGTATTTACAATTTTATTAATATCTTCCATTTTTATATTAGCTTCTTTAAGATTTTCAAAGAAATAATCTAAATGACGACCAGTTCCAGGATCTACTATAACATCATCAAAGATATAAGAATTAGAATCTAAATCCATACCAATAATAGCAACTACATTACCTACTCTTTCCATAATATCATCCTTAATAAAATTAATATAAAATTTGACTCTTAAAAATATTATTTTATATTATTGAAATCATTAATTTAATTAAAAAACAATTTCTAAATAAATTACTTATTTTTAATTTAAAAAAACCTAAGTTTATAAATAAAAATAATTAAAAAATTAAAAATCATTTTAAATTTAACTTCATACCATAACAACCATAATCAAGACCAAATGAATGTGAAATACAAACTTTTCCAATCATAGTAAGAATAAAATTATGATTATAACTATTAATAGATTTAAAAAAATTATAAGAATCTTGTTTAAATCCAAATTTAGCATAAAAATTAGGTAATGACTTTTTAAATGATTCAACATCTAATTTTACACAATCACAATTTAAGTTTTTAGCTTCATTAATACAATAATTAACTAATTTAGAACCCATTTTATTATGTCTAAAATTAGGATTTACATATAAAATTCCTATATAATATTCATTATCTCCAACATATGAAGCAAGAATTTCATCTAAAACTGGAAACATGTGTGCTCTAAAATAAGAAGTACAATGAGTATCTAAAAGTGCTTTTACTACTTCAGAATATGAAAAATCACATCCCCTATAAGAAATTACAATACCTAATATATTATCTCCTTCAGATGCAACAGTAATAAAATCTTTATAATAAAGATTTTTAGTGTTTGAGAGTATTAATTTAGATATTGCATCAATTGCATTTTCCTTAGTTTTAAATAAAAAATTAAATATTTTATCTGTTTGATAAATCCAATCAGAAATAATATTTAAATCATCATTTTCACATAACGGCCTATAAACAATCATATTATCAATAAAAAATTATAAAAAAACTGATTCTATTAAAATTAAATTTTAATTTAAAATCATTTGTTGAAATTATTAAATATAAAATAATATTTAAATTTAAAAATAATTAAAAAGTTAAATTTTTAAATAAATTAGAAATATCCAATTAATATAATTAAACTAAACTTTTAAATAAATAAAACCTTAACAAAATATCTCTAATTAAACTAAACCTTTAAATAATATTATCAATAGCTAGAATTAAGAAAAAATTATAATTTACTTACAAGATCAATTAAAGCATTTCTTGGATCTTTAGCTTTGACAATACCAGATGCAAGAAGTACTCCTTCAGCACCCAAATCAATTGCTGAACGCATATCTTCACCAGTAGAAATACCTGCACCACATAAAACTTTAACATCTTTGTTAACTGCTTTAACTTTATCTACAGTACCTTTAACAACTTCAGGTTCTGCTTGAGATACTGAAATTCCAGTTCCAATAAGTTGAGGAGGTTCAATAGCAACAATATCTGGGTTAAAAGATGCTGCAGCAACACTTGTTTCAACATTATTTGTACATATACAAGATATCAAATCATTATCTTTTAGTTTTTGATTAATTTCCTGTATATCAGCAAGAGTTAATCTTTTTTCAGAATGGTTTAATAAGCTTCCATCAATACCATTATCCATTAAAGCATTTAATAAAGTAGAACCAGTATGACTTCCTGGAGAAATATTATCAATATGTTGAGATAAAACAGGAATACTAGTTTCTTCTTTTATTCTATAAATATCACAAGCTTGAGGCACAGCCATCATTTGAATTCCAGATTCATCAGCAGCACTTTCTAACATTTTAGCTAATTTTAAAGCATTTTCTCCACTTGCTTCTAAATAAGTTTTGAAATTTAAGATTACAACAGGTGTTTTAATATTAACCATAATTTATACCTCATTAATTATACAATTAAAATTATTTTAAATTAAAAATTACAATAATTATATAATAATTTATAAATTAATATATAAATAATTAAAGAGTATTAAATTAAAGTTTTTAGTACTTAAAAATTATATCAAATAAAAGATTAGGTAATCTTATGGCATTAACAAAGGAAGAACAAAAGATATTAGAAAAAAGTGGATATCGTTTTTTAGGAAAAAATGGTCATGCAGCATGTAAAATTTGTCACTGGACACGTGAAAGTATTGTAAATCGTGATGTTTGTTATAAACAAAAATTTTATGGGATAGAATCACATAGATGTTTACAAATGTCACCAGCAGTCCCATTTTGTCAACAAAAATGTTCCTTTTGTTGGAGAGATTTATCACTTACAAAAACAGAATGGGAAGGTCCATGGGATGATCCAGAAACTATTGTAGAAGATGGGATTAAAGAACATAATAAACTTTTATGTGGATATTATGGTAATGATAAAGCAGATAGAAAAAAATTAGAAGAAATGAAAAAACCAACTAATGCAGCAATTTCTCTTGCAGGAGAACCAACATTATATCCAGATATTGATGGACTTATTGGAGAATTTAACCATCAAGGATTTTCAACATTTCTTGTATCAAATGGTCAAAATTATAATAAATTAAATACATTAGGAAATGAACCAAGTCAAACATATCTCTCATTAGATGCACCTAACAATAAAATATATAAAGAATTATGTAACCCTCAAATAGACAAAGCTTGGGATAATTTAAATAAATCATTAGAAATTCTTAATACATTTACTAATAATACTGCACTTCGAATTACCCTTGTTAAAGGAAAAAATATGATTAATCCAGAAGATTATGCAAAACTTATTGAAAAAGCAGACCCAACATATATCGAAGTAAAATCCTATATGTGTGTAGGTTCATCAAGAGATAGATTAAGTTTAGATAATATGCCAAGTTATGATGAAGTTAATGCATTTGCATCAAAAATTGGAGAAAATTGTGGACGTAGTATAACAAATGGATCTAAAATAAGTCGTGTTGTACTACTTACAAAAGATTAATTTAATATATTAATCTTTAACTTATTTTAATTATTTACTGAATTTAAAAAAAAACAAGAAAACACGAAAAAAACTATTTTATTAAAGATTAATTAGAGTCTAAAATTTAGAATTAATTTTAAAAAAAAGTAAAATAGTCAGTGAATGACTATTTTAAAAAAACTATCTTCTTACAGTAATCCTACTAGTCATAGATTTAGCAGCAAAAGTACCATCACCAACAAAACGAGTAGTAATAGTATAAACACCAGCACGACTAAACCTTAACCTAAGACTTGCTCTACCATTCTTATCTGTTTTCAAATTATAAGTCCTACCATTAACAACAACAGTTAAAACCCTACCAACAGCATTAACAGACTTTCTACTATCTAAAGCAGAAACACCTTTAAGAGTAAAAGTCAAAGTCCTATAAACATTAACCTTAACAGGATTAACACCACTAACAGCAATACTAGAAACTTTAGGACTAATAGTAATCTTATTAACAACAAAACTACCATTATAATCATCATCACCTAAAAAAGCAACAGCAAAAGTATAAATACCACTCCAAGCAAGATTAATCTGAAGTTTTGCAACACCAGCATCATCAGTTACAAGATTATAAACAACACCATTAAAACCAACACTAACAGGCTTATTAACTAAAACATTACCATTTTGATCTTTAAGAGTGACAGTAAAGTATCCACCACGCTCACCATGATAAAAATCAACAGCAGTCTGACTAAAATCACTAGAAACAATAACAGTAGCTAATCTTTCAGGAGCTTTTTTAACTAATATAAAACTATCAGATACATCAGATCCAAAGAAATATTTATCTCCTTCATATTTAACAGTAAAAATCAATTTACCTTCTAAATCTGTGATATTAGCAATACCTTTTTTATCTGTAGTAATAGTACCTATTTCAGTACCATTTATAGCATATTTAATATTTGCTTCAGGTATAGGATTTCCATTAGAATCTGTTAAATTAAGAATTATATTTCCATTATCATCAATATCAATTTTAATATTAGATTGATTTTTTATAGGTATATTATCTTTAACAGTATTATTTCCATTATTATAAACTGCATAATCACCAACAGTATTATTTGCAATAATATTATTATTAATTACAGTATTATTAGAAGTTGATGTAAGGTTTATTCCATAATAACCAGAAGAACTAATATTATTACCTTCAATAATTCCACTGTTTTTATATACAACAATACCTATATTATCAGATGAAATTGAGTCACCAGTAGTAGGTTTAGAAAGACCTAAACCATTAAGAATGATATTATTATCTTTAATAATTAAACCATTATTATCACCACTAGAAGCAATACCTAAAGTATAGTTACCATCACCAGTAATATTATTAGATATAACAGTTTCATTAGTACCCATTAATTCAATACCATAAACAGAATTAGCTAAACCATATATTGTGTTATTAATATAATTAACATTAGCTGCACCACTCCATGCTGCTGAAGCAATAGGATAACTTACAGTAATACCAGTAGAATTAATATAATTATTAGTAATATTACCATTAGAAGGACCATTTACATATATACCATTTGCATAATTATTTCCATTAACAATAATAGTGTTATTATCAAGGATAAAAGAAGAAGAATAAATCATAAAACTACCATCATTACCATAAGATACGATTCCATTAATATTAACACCATATACATAACTATTACCAGTAGTTATAATTGTATTATTAATGAGACTAGTATTAGACCCTTTAATGAATATATTATATAAAGTATCATAAGAACCTGAAACATTATTATAAGTAGTTTTTATCTTATTATTTTTTAAGGAAGTTTTATTAGAACTAATAACAGCAATACCTCCTTTATAACAGATTACATTATAATTACTATCATATCCTAATGGAACAGAAGGAACATTATTATCAATTGAATTATTTTCAATTAAAATATTAGAAGCATCATTAATATATATTGGGAAATTAGTAGTAGTTTTATTCTCATTTCCATTAAATAATATATTATTATTAGTTAAGTTAATATTAGAAACACTATCAATGTAAATTCCATAAGAATCAATGCCTTTAGTTGATTGATTAATATAAACACCATTGACAGCATTATTATTACCTCCAATTATAATTGCAGCATCTTGTTTACTATTAATAAAACTTAAATCATTTAAAATAATACCATCATTAGCTAAGCTTACAGTAGTATCATAAATAGTAGCATTAATACCATTTACAGTAACTTTATAATCAAATGTAATTCCATCTAAAATATTTCCATCTGAAGTGGTTATATTTGCAAAATTACCATGTAAATTTACAGTAGAACCTTCTGGTACAACTGTATTATTTAAGAAACCATCTTGTCCAAAGTAATTGAAAAATGTACTATTATCTACATCAAATGAATTAGTATTATCCTCTGATACATTTTCATTTGAATCTTCATAAACAGAATTATTTAGATTCATCTGAGAGTTATCTGACTGGCTTATTAAATTTGAATTAGTATCATTAATCTCTGTAGCACTAATTCCAGATATACATAAACAGAAAATAGCTAAAATAGAAATTATTAAAATACTCTTTTTAGAAAACACTTTTTTTTCACCTCTTTCATAAATTAAGAAAAAAATTTTATATAACTTTTTAAAATTTAAATAAAATTTTTTATAAAGCAAATAAAATTCAACTTTAAATTAAGTAAAATTGACTTTAATCAAAAATACATGTTATATAATATAAATTATAATATATTTAAATATTACCAAAATTCTTTATAAAAAATCAAAATTACTTGAAAATAATGATACTAAATAAAATTAATACATTATAATATAAAATAACAATTTTAGTAAATTTGATTTTCTAGTATTAAATACTATTTAAATTTTTATAAAAATAGAATTAATAGATTAAAAATAATATTTAAAAAAAATAAAGTATTAAAATAATTTATTTAAGTCATTGAATTTAATAAAAAATTAAATTAAATTTTAAAAAAAAATAAGTTTTAATAAAAACATTAAAAAAAGAATAGTTAAATAACTATTCAAAATTTCTTTTATTTAATTACTAATTTTGAAGTACATGAATTACTACTAAAAGTGCCATCACCAGAAAATTTTGTAACTACAATATAAGTTCCTTTTTTATAAATTGAAACATTAATAATAGCAAGACCATTATCATTTGTTTTAACATTATATGTTTTACCATTTACAGTAATTTTAATGTTTTTACCTACAGCATTAACTGTTTTTTTATTATTAGTAGCACTAAGACCAGTTAACTTAACAGTGATTGTTTTTCTTGAAACACTAAGCTTGTAAATTAAATTTTTAGAAGTTAATTGTGTCTTTTTAGGATTAATAGTAATTTTAGCAACAACAAAACTACCATTATAATTATCATCACCTAAAAAAGCAACAGCAAAAGTATAAATACCACTCCAAGCAAGATTAATCTGAAGACGAGCAATACCTTTCTTATCAGTTATAAGATTATACACTACACCATTAAAACCTATACTGACTGATTTATTACTTAATAAATTACCATATGAATCTTTTAAAACAACATTAAAGTAATTTCCTCTTTCTCCATGATAAAAATCAACTGCAGTCTGAGTAAAATTATTATATTCAATAAATGTATTTTTTCTTATATGATTTTTAATAAAAATAATAAGAGAACTCTTAGATTTAGAGTAATTTGATTCATTAAATATAGCAGTAAATTTAATTTTTCCATACAAATTATGAATAATAATTAAACCATTATTATTAGTAATAAATGTACTGTTAACATTATTTATTATACAATTAACTGGAGCATTAACAATAGGATTACCTAAAGAATCTGTTAATTTAACAACAATACTTTGATTTATAACATCAATATCTAATTTTGAACTAATATCATAAACAGTGAAATTTACTAAACCTTCAGAAGAATCATAATAATCATCACCAAGATAATTAACATTTAATATATAATTACCAACTGTTAAATTAGATAAATTAAATACTGCAAATCCATTATTTAAACTAGCAAACTTATTAGAACCATTAATATTAATAGATACAAGACCAGTAGCTAAAGGATTAACATTAACCTTAATAATCAAATTATTTCCAAGAAAAATATTTTCAGTATCAATGTTTATATATGAACTTAATTTTGAAACATTAACTAATAAATTACTACTTTGATTATATGCATATTTACCATTTCCATCACTATAAGATATTATAAAAGTATAAACCCCTACTTTATTAAATACATATGGTAAACTTGTTAAACCAGATTTAACTTTAATATTTTTAATGTCAAGAGAATTACCATTGTAAAAAATATAATAAGTAATAATTCCTTCATCTATAGCTTTATTATTCCAATCACAAACATTAACTTTTAAATTATATGAACTATTAACCTTAGTATTATTAGGAAAATCAAAATCTAAAACAGTATATGATACAAGATTAATAATTGATGAGTAATTTAAAGCATTATACTTATTAGTTTCATTAGAAATTATTTTAATTGTGTAATTTCCAGGATCATCACACAAATATGTAAAATTACCATTTTTTAAATTAAATGTATTAACACTTATTAAATTTCCATTTGAATCATAAATACTAATATTAATCATATCATCAAGATTTATATTATCTCCAAATTCATCATTACTTATAATTGAAATATTTTTTCCATTTACATTAATTTCAAAATCAATATTGAGTTTTGTAATATTAACAATAGAAGAATTTGTACTAGATTTATACATATTATTTTCATTATAAAATGCATTTATTGTAAATACCGCTTCTTTATCAGAATTTATTATATAATATGCAGAACCATTAGATAAATCATAAGTTTTTTCATTATTATTTACTTTAATAATAAGTTTACCATTATTAATTGCATTACCATTTTCATCTTTTACAATAAATACAATATAATCATTATTTCCAACTTTAGATTTACCTTTATTCTCAATAAGAATACTTGTTGACATCTTATTAATATATACAAATCCTTTAGAACTTTTATTACTTGAACTATAATCAGTTCCACCTAAATAATATCCAACAATAGAATAATTTCCAGGATTAATAAAAGTATAATTAAATTCTGCAATACCCTTATTTAAAATTGCTGTATAATTTTTACCATCAATTTCAAAGAAAACTACACCATCATCAACTAAAGAACCATTATTAGAATCAGTAACTATTGCTTTAATAGTTGTATTATCCATAGTCTTACTAGTTACATTTTCAACAACAATACTTGCATTACGTAAACCATTAGGATTAGTTGTAAATGCTTTAATGCATGCTACTTGACCTCCATTATAATAATGACCATAATTAGGCATATTTAAAGAATAATTATATAAATCATACCAATCATTTCCATCATAACTAAAGTATGAAACGTTTGGATGTAATGTAAGCCTATATGCTGAGATTTCTTCTATAGGGAAACTTGCAAGTCCAGTAGTATTAATTCTAATTGCAATAGTAAATTTATCTCCTTTAAATAAAGGAATCAATTTATTTAATTTAATTGTATAATATCCAGATAAAGTAGAACCTGAAATACTATCTACTAATTTATCATTTAAATAGACATATGCAATATAATCAGTTACTGTTGAATTGAAATAAGTTGAAAATGCAGAAAGATAATCATTTGATATAGCAGTAAAAGTATTTTTATACCAAATAGTGTTTTTCCCTGTTACAAACCAGTCACTCATTCCTCCAACATCATATTGATAATTTTTATTATACTTTGTTGAATCATTTAAAATAAAACAAAAAGCATCCTGAGTATTTACTTCACAGAATTTAGTATCATAATAAGAAACATAGAAATAACCATTATTACCCCAATTATTACCCCAACTATTTTTAACAATCCATGCACCATTAGCTTCAGGAGTATAAGAAAAATGATCTTTTGAATAATTATCATCCCATCCAACAATAGTTACAGCATGATTAGCAGAATTAAAAGTATTAGAATAATAACTGTATCCATTTAAATAATAGGAATTATAGTACATTGAAACTGCAACAGCACCATAATTTAGAATTGCTCTTTTAATATTATCATTATCTGTATAATTTTCTCTAGGTGGAATATAATAAACATTTTGAACATGCATAATTGTTTCATTATTAAATAAATGAGAAATATAACTGTAATCATCATATTTTTCTAATGATTCATTAATAGGTCCCTGCCAACTAACTAAATAACCAACAGACATACTATTAAATCCACCTTCATTAGGTAATAATTTATTAGATCCAATAAACATTAAACCATATTGTGAATAATATACTGCAAGGTTTTTCATATTTTCTTCAGAAAAATCATAGGTTTGATTATTTGCCTTTAAAATTGAAGATTCTAAAGCTGCAAGAGCAGCAAAAGCCCAACAACTTCCACCATCCATTTGATTTTTAATTGGACTAACATAACCATAATCTACAAGATTATATTTACTTGGAATAGCACCTTCATATTTTTTATCTTTATTTACAATAATTTTAACATTAGATCCACCATAATATAGTGGCCAAAATGTTTGATTATATAAATTATTAGAAGTATTGTTTCCATAATTATCTGTAAATGTGATATTATCCATTTCAAATATAGGATTTCCATTTGAAAATATAGCTCCACCAAGACCAGAAGCATTATTAAGAGTGAAATCATTACTAGTTAATTTAAATGAACTTCCATTATCTACATATAATGCACCACCATTCATAGCATTATTTTTAGTAAAGGTAGAATTTATAATATTAATTGGAGAATAAATATCAAATATTCCACCACCTTCATATTTAGCATGATTTTCTATAAACTTAGATGAAGAAAGAGAAATATTAGAATCTAAAACTGAGATAGCACCACCAAATGTAGCATTACAATTAGTAAAATTAGTGTTTTTAAGTGTTAAAACAGAATTTAAAGAATAAATTGCTCCTCCTGCATTACTTAATGCAATATTACCACTAAACAATGAATTAGATATGTTTAAAATAGAATTATATACTGCAATAGCACCACCATAAATACTTGATGAAGAATTCATAAATATAGAATCCCCAATATTTAAGGTTCCATTAGCAATATATATAGAACCCCCATATGCAGATTTAGAACCTAAAAAGCTACAATTAATTAAATTAACTACCGGTTTATAATATGTAGAAGAATATTGTTTAGCATAAATAGCACCACCAAAAGTATTTGAATTTAAATTAATACTTTTAGAACAATTTATAAAATCAACATTAATTGCTGATAAATTTCTATAAACTTTAATATTAGTATCAAGAAGAATTAAATTATTTAATTTCAAATTACCTACATTACTTATATCAAATCCATAACCATTAATTATTACACCATTTTTAGATTCTCCAGTCATTGTAGTAAATGAATTAATAGAATAAACCCTATTTAAACTATAATTACCATTTGCAAAAAATGCTTTTTTACCATTTATATTATAATTAAAATATTTATAAGGATTATCCTTAGAACCATTACCATTAATATCAACTGATGAATTAAAATAAACATCATATTCAACATCATCTTCAGAAGAGTAATAAACATCTTGTGATGAATTTAATGAATAATTATTATTTGATACAATATTGGAAGATAAATTTGTATTTAAATTATTAGAATTAATATTATTTACATTTTCTGCAGAAACCAAAGATACTGAAACTAAAAATAATATTAATAAAAATAATGAAAAAATAAATCTATAATTTTTAATCATATAAAGCCCTTAAATATTTTGTTTTAATAAATTAATCATTTAATTAAAAGCAAATTAAAAATTTAAAATAAAATTAAAATAGTTTATTGAGATTTAATTTAAAAAAAATCCATGATTATAAATTAAGAACTGATGTGTTTAATTAATAATTTTTACTATGTTTATTATAATAATCAATAATAATGGCGGATATAAATAAACTATATAAAATAATAATTAATATAAATTTTAAACTTACTTTAAATAATTTAAATATGTAGAAATATTCAAAAAAATAACAAATACAATTAATTTTGAAATTATTTAAACATGAAAAGATATTTATTATACAGAATATAAAAAATTAACGATTTATAATAACCTAGTAATCGATATATATTAAATTAGAAATTTTTAGAGATTTTAAAATAAAAACATTAAAATTTTAAAATAAAACTTATTGAATATTGAAATTTACTAATTTACTAAAAAAACTTTATCAAATTTAGTTTTCAATATAAAGACTATATATTAATATAAAAATAAGATTTCAAAGGCATTAATTAATTTAAAAATAAAACCTCTTAAAAAAATAAGGACTTTGTTGAAATCCTCAAAATCTTTTGAATAAATTTTCTTAAAATTGATTTTCAAACATTAATTCTTGTTTAAATTTTTATAAAAAATAGGAATTCAACAAACCCAAAATAAGTTTAAATAAATTTTCAATATAAATGGTTTAATTATAAATTTTCAAATAAAAAGTTAAAATAAAATTATAAAAAGATTAAATCACATCACTAGCTAAATGTCTACCTAAAACATATGCTTCATTAAGATCTTTTGGAAATTGGTTTAATTTCTGTTTTAATTTTTCCTCCTCATCAAAAAGAGAATTTTCAAACTTAGAATAATCTTTAAATTGATAAGTATCAAAAACTTTTAATGAATAAACTTTTGAAAAAATTCTTGAAATAACTGATTCAATATTATTTAATGTATATTTAAGAGTATAATTATCATAATCCTCTTTTTTAATATTCATAGTATAAACACAAGCAATAGGTAATTTATTTTCTGCTAAAGATGAATGATTTTTATCATAAACCAAATATTGAAATATTAAACGTTCAAGAAAAGATCTCATTTCACCACTAACATCCATAAGATAAATAGGACTTCCAATAACCATTGCATCAGCAGTTTCTAAATCTTTTAATATTTTATATAAATCATCTTTAATAATACAATGCCCATAACTTCTACCATTTAAACGTTTACATGAAAAACAACTTCTACATCCAGTGAAATTTAAACTATATAAATTAATAAAATTTAATTCAATCTTTTCATTAGGAAGTTCTTCATGAATTTTATCACAAAAACCAGATTCTACTTTTTTTAAAATTTGAGCAGTGTTACGTCCTTTCCTTGGACTACCATTAATTACATAAAATTTCATTTAAATCACTAATAAAAAATAAATAAAAATTAGTTAAGTTAAAAGAAATTAACTAATAATTAATATTATTCTAAAGATTTACAGATTTCAACTGCTTTTTCAGCAGCTTTTTCCATAGAAGTTTCAAAAGGAATTCCTGCTTCTTCAAGAATTTTTTGACCTTCTTCTTCATTAGTACCAGTGAGTCTAATTACAATAGGAATTTCTCTTTTACTTATTTTAAGTGCATCAATTACTCCTTTTGCAACATCATCAGCACGAGTAATTCCACCTAAAACATTTAAAAATACAGTTTTTACTGGTGGGTAATTTAAAACTAAATTTAAAGCTTTTTTAATAGTTTCTTCAGAAGATCCTCCACCAATATCTAAGAAAGTTGCTGGTTTTCCGCCATATAAATTAATCATATCCATAGCGGTTAATGTTAAACCTGCACCATTACCTAAAACTGCAATATCACCATCTAATTTAACAAAACTAAATTGTTTAGGTTCATGACCAGTTAATTCAAGTAAATCTTTATGTCTAAACGCAGCATCATTTTCAACCATTAATTTTGCATCTGCAGCATATAATCCATTTGGAGTAAGTATTAATGGATTAACTTCAACAATTTCTGCATCATATTTTTGGAAAATATTATAAAGTTTAAATATAGTGTTTCCAACATCAGATACAAGATTAGAACTTACACCCATTTTACGTGCTATTTCACGTGCTTCATAAGGTAAGAATTCATCTAAAGGATTTACATAATATTTAATAATCTTCTCTGGATTAGTTTTAGCAAGATTCTCAATTTCTACACCACCTTCAGAAGAAGCCATAATTAAAGGTTTTTTAACATTCCTATCATAAGATACACTAACATAAAATTCTTTTTCAATATCTGCTTTTTCTTCAACTAAAAGGTGTTTAACTCTTACTCCTTTAATATTAGAGTTCAAAAGTTCATCTGCTAAAGTATATACTTCACCAGGAGCATCTGCAAATTGAATTCCTCCAGCTTTACCTCTTCCACCAACTAAAACTTGTGCTTTTAATGCAACAGGTCCACCTAATTCAGTTGCAACCTCTACAGCTTCTTCTGGAGTATATGCTACTTGACCTCTAAGGATTCTTATTCCATTATCTTTAAATAATTTCTTTGCAACATGTTCAAAAAATTTCATTTTAACACCTTCTTAAGCTTCTTCTACAATTTTCAATCCTGCTTCAAAAGCATTAATATTTTTATTTTCAGTACCTTTAGGAACACTATCTAAAATTGAATTACGTGCAGCTTCTTCAGATACAATTCCAGTTGCTTTTGTAATAGCACCAACCATTACAATATTTGCTACAATTTTAAGATGAATTTCATTTACTGCAGTAGCAGTAGCTTTAGCATGATATACAGTAAGATCTCTTTCTTTAATAAAATCTTTAATATCTTCTTCTTGAACCATATCTGGATCAATAATTAATGTTGCTCCTTGTTTTAAATCAACCATATATTTAATTAAAGCTTCATGAGACATAGCAACTAAAATATCTGGACTTTCAACTTTAGGATAATCAATTTCTTCATCACTAATAACAACATCACATTTTGAAGCTCCTCCACGAGCTTCAGGACCATAAGATTGAGTTTGAACTGCATTAATATTATCAAATAAAGAAGCAGCTTTACCTAAGATAATACCTGCTAAAATAACTCCTTGACCTCCAAAACCTGCTATTCTAATTTCTTTTCTCATTATATCATCCCTTATAATTTATTTACTCTTTGTTCTCACCAAAGTCTTTTAAGAAAGCAGAACGTCTAAGAGTTTTATCTCCATAATTTTCTTTAGATAATTTCTGAAGATTATCTGTAAATTCTGGAGCACTTTTATCAACAAATTCACCAACGACAATTTTATCTGCAAGTTCATGCTCACTCATTAATTTAGTATTATTAATGTAGATTGTAGAATTTTTAATATGATCCATCATTTTAACAGGAGTTTTCATTTTATTTTTTCTACCAAAGTAAGTAGGACATTGAGATACAATTTCAATAAATGAAAATCCTTTATTTTTAAGACCTTTTTTAATAGATTTAACAGCACTTTCTACTTGTACAGTAGTCCATCTTGCAACATAAGTTGCACCAGCTGCTGCTACAAGTTCAGCTAAATGGAATGGTTTATCTCTATTACCATATGGAGCAGTTGAACCATAACTTCCTTTAGGAGAAGTTGGACTAATTTGACCACCAGTCATTCCATAAATATTATTATTAATACAGATAACAGTAAGATTAATATTTCTTCTTGCAGCATGAATTAAATGATTTCCACCAATAGAAGCACAATCTCCATCACCAGTAAATACAACAACATCTAAATCAGGATTTGAAACTTTAAGACCAGTTGCAAAACTTAATGCTCTACCATGAGTAGTATGTAATGAATCACATTTTATATAACCTGGAATTCTTGAAGAGCATCCAATTCCAGAAACCATAGCAATATTATCAAAATCCATATTTGCTTCTTCCATACCTTTAAAGAAGGTATTAATAATTGTACCATTACCACAACCTGGACAGAATATATGAGGTAATCTATCTTCTCTTAAATATTTAATAAAAGGAGCTTTAGTTCTTTTTGGTTTTTCAAACTTGTCATCTATAGTATATTCATCTATTTCATCAACCATCTTAATTACCTCCTACAGATTTAATTGCAGATAAAACTTCACTAGGTTTATGGAGTTCTCCTCCAATCTTGCTTAATAAATGTACTTTAGCATTACCTTCAGATACTCTTTCAACTTCATGAACCATTTGTCCTAAGTTCATTTCAGGAACGATTATATCATTTGCAGACTCACATACTGCTTTAACATCATCATCAGGGAATGGCCATGGAGTGTTAATTTTTAAATAACCTGCTTTAATTCCTTCTTTACGAGCCTCTTTTACAGCAGTTGTAACAGATCTTACAGGAGCACCATAACAAACAACAATTACATCAGCATCATCAGTAAATTCAGATTTTACACTGGTAATTTTGTCTCTATTTTTAAGTATTTTATCACATAACCTTTTAACTAAAACTGCATGTGTTTTAGGATTATTAGTATCTGGATAACCTATTTCATTGTGAGTTAAACCAGAAACATGAACTTTATAACCATCACCAAATGCAGGCATTGGATTAGTTGCGTTTTTCCTATTTTTAAATGGTAAAAATTCATCAGGACTCATAGTAGGTTCTTTTCTTGCAACTAAATCAACTTTATTTGGTATTGATATTTTTTCTCTCATATGACCAATTGATTCTTCAGTCATTAAAAATACAGGTACTCTGTATTTTTCAGATAAATTAAATGCTTTAATTGTAAAATCAAAATATTCTTGAACTGAAGAAGGTGAAAGTGCAATAGGTTCATAATCACCATGAGAACCCCAACGAACTTGCATCATATCACTTTGACTTGCCATAGTTGGTTGTCCAGTAGAAGGAGAACCTCTTTGAACGTTTACAATAACAAGTGGTGTTTCAGTCATAAAAGCATAACCAAGATTTTCTTGCATTAAAGAAATACCTGGACCACTAGTTGCAGTCATAGCTTTAGAACCACCCCAACTAGCACCAATAACTGCACCCATAGAAGAAATTTCATCTTCCATTTGTACAAATGAACCCCCATATTTCGGAAGTAAACGAGCTAAATTCTCAGCTACTTCAGTAGAAGGAGTAATAGGATAACCAGCAAAGAATCTACATCCTGCTTTTATAGCAGCAAGTGCACAAGCTTCATTACCTTGAATAAATAATTTTTCTACCATTTTAATAACCTCTCTTTTTGTAGAATCTTAATATTTAAATTAATAATTAAATTATAATTTATAAAAAAACAATTTGACATTATAAATCATGATATTTTAAATATTTCTATACTTTTAAATCTTATAATTTAAGTTTACAAATTAATATAATAAAAAATAAGATTTCAATAAATAACATTCACAAATAAAATTAATAATAAATTTAATTTTTAACTTTTGAGAAATTAGGATTAAATGCATATGTATTATCTTTTAACCACCAATTTTTCTCAATATTAACTAAGATTGCTTGATCAGGACATAATAATTCACATTCCCCACAATTTAAACAATCATTTTCATTAGTTGGAATAGGTAAAAAGACTCCTTTTTTGTTTGCTTTTTTAGCAACTGTAAAAACATGTGCATTACAAGTATTTACACATAATAAACATCCTTTACACAAATCAGGATCTATATAAATCATAAAAATCTCCTTAAAATTTTTAATATAATAAAAAATTTGATTATTTATTAAATTAATATTAATATAATATTTGATATTGAACATTTAAATAATTTATTAAAATTTATCAAATTTTTAAATATTTAGATAAAAACTTAGATTTCAATATGTATATATAAAAAATAAAAAATTAAAATAAAATTCAAAAATTAAGAAAAGTTTATACAAAATCAAAAATTATTATAAATTTTTTAATAAAAATTAAATAATGATTAAAAATTTTTTAAAATAGAGAATATTAAAAATTAAAAACAAAAACCTAAGAAAAAATTAAACACCCAAAAACAAAAATCTAATAAAAAACACACAAAAACAAAAATCTAAGAAAAAAAATACAAAAAACACTAAAAAACAGGAAGATAAACAATAAAAGTAAAATCCCAATAAAAACCAAATAATATAAAAATAGATTTTAGATTATCAAAAAATTGAATACTAAAAAATATAAATAATAAAATGATTAATATGATAGAAATTAAAACACCAATTTCTAATGAAATAATAAAAAAATTAAAAATTAATGATAAAATTACAATTAGTGGAACAATATATACTGGAAGAGATGCAATATTACCAAAACTTGGAGAAATGATTAAAAACAATGAAAAATTACCGATTGATTTAAAAGGAAGTGCTATAATGCATACTGCAGTAAGTGATGCAGGAATAGCAACAACAACATCTAATAAAAAAGAAATTGAATCAAACATACCAATATTATCAAAAGCTGGTGTAAAAATACATATTGGAAAAGGAGCATTAAGTGAAGAAACAAAAAATATATTAAATAAAGAAAATTCAATATATGTAGTTTCACCTCCTGTAGCTGCACTTCTTACAGATTCCATACTTTCAAAAAAATGTGTAATGTTTAAAGAAGAAGGTATTGAAGCATGTTTTAAATTAAAAGTTAAAAATATTCCTGGAGTTGTTGCAATTGCTAATGGAGAAAGCATATTTTAAATTATAAACTAATTAAAAACTTAAAATTAATAAATTTATTAAAAACATGTAAAATCCAAATTAAATTTATAAGTTTTTTAGTAAATAATCATGAATTAATTTAATTAATTAAATAAAAAAATTGTTTTTAAATAAATTATAAGTTTTAATTTAATAAATCTAAATAAAAAAATTGTTTCTAAATAAATCATATATATTCAATAAATTTGAATAATATAAAAAAGATATAATATTAATTTTCAAATGGACTCTTAATATTTATATTATAATAATAGTGAATGATTAAATATGCAAAGAAAAGGAATTGCAAATTTACCAATGCATACTGGCCATACACCAAGATGGTTATGGGAAAGAATGGTAAAATTATCAAAAGCAATAAGTGAAGTTATTATAGATGAATATGGTCAAGTAGAATTACTTGAAAGAATATCTAATCCTTATTGGTTTCAGAGTTTTTCATGTGTAATTGGCTTTGATTGGCATTCTTCAGGTACTACAACTACAACATGTGGAGCATTAAGAGCTGCACTTAAACCAGAAGAACATGGAATTGCAGTACTTGGAGGTAAAGGGAAAAATTCACGTAAAACACCGGGACAAATAGAAAAAGAAGGAGATATTTTTAATATTAATTCTTCAAAAATTGATAATTTAGTAAAAAGTTCAAGATTATCTGCTAAAATTGATAACTCTTGTATTCAAGATAACTATACATTATACCAACATAATTTCTTTTTAACTGAAAAAGGAGAATGGGCAGTAGTACAACAAGGAATGAATACTGATACAAAATATGCAAGACGTTATCACTGGATGAGTGATGAATTTGATAAATTCCTTGAAGATCCACATACTGGAATAAGTTGTGATAAAAAAAGGAAAGAAACACTAAATATGGCATCAAAAGAAAGTAAAAATGTTCAAAAAATAAGTGTTGATTTAATAAATGATAATCCAGAACATCTAAGAAAATATTTTAGACCAAAAGATCCAAGTCAAACAACACTTTTTGATTTTATTGGAAAACAAGAAGATTTTAGTAATTTTAATAATCAAGAAGAATTCACATTACCTCAACACCATCCAATACTAAATATGGATTTATCAGACAGAGAATTTGAAGTTCTAAAAAAAGCATATGAAATTCAACCAGAAAAATATGAAGATTTAATAATGCTTAAAGGAATTGGTCCTAAGAAAATTAGAGCTCTTGCTTTAATAAGTGATATCATTTATGGTGAAAAAG
This sequence comes from Methanobrevibacter wolinii SH, assembly GCF_000621965.1. Classification (NCBI taxonomy): domain Archaea; kingdom Methanobacteriati; phylum Methanobacteriota; class Methanobacteria; order Methanobacteriales; family Methanobacteriaceae; genus Methanobrevibacter; species Methanobrevibacter wolinii. The sequence goes on along the minus strand of NZ_KK211375.1, from coordinate 261,322 downwards.
CAAGCTGGAAAGACCCTGTAAAATATAGTTTTGCCCATGGTGGAAAAGATGGATTTCCTTATCCTGTTGATAGAAAAACTTATGATAATTCTATAAGAACCATTAAAGATGCAGTTTATCAAGCAAAATTAGATGAAAAAGATAAGATAAATGCAATAAAAAGATTAAATAAATATATGAATTAATAAGCAATATATATTAAAAAATAATTATAAAATAAGTAAAAAAAATAAAAAAATTAATTTTTATTTTCATCATGAATATTTACTTTTTTACCATGAAGTGTTGGAATAACTTCAAATACAGGATGATTGAAATCTATATCAAATTCTTTACCATCCATTAAAAGATGTTGAAATACTGCAAGAGCAGCAACCTCAGAATGAGGTTGAGTAGTTACTGAAACATTCCAAGTAGCATTTTTATATACTTTAGATGGTACCTTACTACCACCAACAATAATTAGAAGATCTCTATCTTCAGACTCTTTCCTTACTTCATCAATAATTTTATGGGCTTGTTCACCATACATAGTTAAATGAACAATCCGTCCACCGATATTTTGCCAATTTTTAATTAAACTTAAATAATTTTTAACATATTCAACTTTAAAGTCTCCACCCCAACGATCAACAATATCTTCAACATTAGCCATTAAATGAGTATCTTCTTCACCACTTAACCAAACTTTATCAGCACCAAAAGCCCTTGCTGTTAAACATACATGAGTAGTGATACGTGTATCCCTGCCAATCCTATGATCTAATCTTAAAACATGAATTCTTTTCATTAATAATCTCCTCATTATAAGATAAATAATAAATTATAATATTTTTAAAATCTGTTGAAAACTATTTTTTATAAAAATTTAAATTTATTTAATACTTGAAAATCAATTTTAAGAAAGTTTATTTATAAAAATTTTGATAATTTCAACAAAGCAATATTTTTAAAATATTAAATTTTAAAAAAACCTTTTTAAAAATATTATTTAATAATTGAAATAAAATAATAAAAATATGAAATTATTATTATATAAAATAACTTTAGGTTAATATATATATTTTAAAGTTTTTAAAAGTTTTTTATTAAATTTAAAATCATAATAGAAATAGATATATTAAAAAATAGATATAATTTAAAAAAATAATTTTTATAAGATTTTAAAGCTTTAAATAAGATTTACTAGAAATCAAAAAATATTATAAAAAGTGGTTATATGAAAGTAGCAGTATTTCCAGATAGTGCAATGATTATTATAAATCAAATAAATAAATCAAAACATGAGGTACTATCAAATTATGATAAATTATATCATGAAGATAAAGAAAAATTAAGTAAAAAAGGACAGGACTATGAAAATAATATAAATTCTAATATTGAGAATCTTAACTTAATAAAGGGAATAAAATATACTGGTATAGAAGCACCTTCAGCTGTACAAGGAAGAATGTCAATATTTGGACCTATAATTGAAGAAGCAGAAGCAGCGATAATACTTAGAAATGGAAAAAACCACTTATACAATGAATTAAATGAATTAATACTTTTTGGATCTAATGGATGTAATAATACCTTAAATATAATAATTTATCTTCTTAGAGAAAAAAATATACCTATTCTAGAATTAGAATATCCTGAAACTAGAAATGATATTATAAATCTCATAGGAGAAATCAATAATTTTCTTGATTATTTAACAGAATATGAATTAAATAGAACAAATAAAAAATATATTAAAAAATATAAGTTAGAAAATGAAGAAAATAAGGAAGATTATAAGGATGTAAATAAAATAATTAGAGACTCATTAAATCTTAATTTTAAATTTATTTAATCTTTTTAAGATAAGTAAAAAAAATTAAAATAATGGAATTGCAATTACAATAAATATTAAAGATAATAATCTTCCAATTTCATTAGAAGTTCCAAGAACATCTCCTGTTGCAACACCAAAATTCCTTTTTGCAATATATGATATTAAAGCACCAGCAATAATAGCTCCAATTAAACCAAATAGACCAACATATCCTAAAAAAATATATGCAATAATTCCTGATATTAAAACTGCAGTAATATAATTTGTTATAGGCATGTCTTCAACAAAATATTTACCAATACCATCTTCAGCAGGTTTTGATAAAATACAAGTTGTTAAAAGAGAAACTTTAGCAGACATCTCTCCAACAAGAATACCCCAAAGACAATTATAATCAATAAGATTAGTTAATACTGCAACAGTCATAACTGTAAAAATAACCATAGTAGAAATTCCAGCAGTACCAACCATAGAATCTCTCATAACATTAATTTTCTTTTTTGAATCCCCATGAACCATTATTCCATCAGAAAAGTCAAGAAGTCCATCTATATGATTATAACCCATAATTAAAAATATATAAGAAATTACAATTGTTGCTACAAGTAAATGTGACATATTAAAAAGTTTAAGTAAAATATAAGCAATTACTACACCACCTAAACCAATAAGAGCATTTAAAAGAGGCCATAACCATATAACACTTATTACAGCTTCAATTGATGTATATATTCCTAATGGAATTATTGTAGAAAATGTAACAAGACCAGCTAAAGAACGAAGAAATGATGTGTTTTTCTTATCATCTTCATAATAATCATCTCTGTTTTTACTTAAATCTTCTAAATTATCATGAATATCTTCTTTATCTGAAGTGTTTACTTTGTTATTATTTGATATTAAAATCACCCTTAACTAATTTTCTTCAAATATTTTACTCATACAACCAGCAATAAGTCCTCCAAATATATCATCTACCATTGGACCTAAATGAGAAAGTATTCCTGGTTTTTTCTCATCATAACGTTTAAAATTAAATCTTGCTTTAGTACCTGCTATTTGATTTGCTATTGCAAGTCCTAATACTTCATCAGTATAAAGATATGCAGGATCATCTTCAACATTAACTTCACGTATTAAATTGTTTGAAAAATCATATTCTACTCTTATTGCTGCAAGTAAAAGTGCAATAACATTGATATCTTCTAATGATTTATAAATTTGTATTTCTAATTTTTCTCTTAATTCATCTGTAACTTCAACGCCTTCAACAAGAGCCATACCTGCATCAACAAGATCACTGATTTGAATTCCTTCAGATACGAAAAAATCAAGAATACCGAAGCTTAATCCAGATTTTTTAAATGCTTCTTCAAGAGAAATAGATACTGCATCTTGAACTTTTATTATTAAATTTTCAATATCTAAATCATCATCTTCATATGGAATTGAAGTAATATCTATACCAAATTGTTTCTCATCATCACTTAAATCATTTTTAGGCATATTAGATGCAAGAACCATGAAATCATCAGTACCTATAATATTATCAATATGTAATGGTAAATTCAAAGAATCTAAAAATTTAACTCTTTCTTTTACTGCTTCAATATGTAATTTAATTAATAATTTTGGAGATAATACTTTATCAATAATAACAATTTGATTAAAATCAATTTTAGCCATTTCAAATCCTTTTTTAGAATTTGCAACCTTTAATGAATCATAATAATCTTCAATTTCAACATCATTACTTAAGATGGTTATAACTGAAATATCACCATATTTATTAAGAAAATACTTAAAATTATCAAGATTATGGAAAATATAGCTACCATTTAAATTATTATTTGCTAAATATTTTTCAACAGTTTCAAAAACTTTATCTGTATTTTTTAAACTTATTGCATTATTTGATAATACTAAAATATTTTCAACAATATCAATTCCATCACTTATATTAAAATCACTAAATGTTAAAAAGAAATTAGGATTATTTAAATTAATTCCATTTTTATCATGGTAAAGATTTACATCATCTGAAATAATATGTTTCTTATCAATTTTCATTTTACTACCTAAATATAAGTTGTTTTAAAGAAAAATTAAAATAAATTATTAAATCTTATTAAACTTGAAAATATTTAATATAAATAAAAAATAATTTTAAAATTTATAAGAATAATTTTTAATAATTAGTTTTATATGATTAATTAAAAATAAGATTTACTATAAAGTATAAAAACTAATACTAAAAAAATAATACTACTTTAGGATTTACTATAAAATATAAAAACAATACTATAACTAAATATAAACTTAATTAATAATAATTAAATCAGAACTTATTTAGAAAAATTATTAATTTTATATTAAAATAAAGCTTAACATAATATATAAAAAATCAGAATTTATTAATCTTATAACTAAAATAAAGCTCAACATACTATATAAAAAATCAGAATTTATTAATTTAATAATTAAAATAAAGCTTAATATACTATATAAAAATAAATTAAAAATTATAATTAATTTAAAAATAAATATGGGGAAAGGAAATGACTATAATAATAGATCCACAAAGTTCAGGAATATCTGGAAATATGTTTATTGGAGCACTTGTAGACTTAGGTGCTAATAAGGAAGATATAAAACGAATTACCGAAAAAGTAGCTGAAAACTTTGGTGGAGTAAACACAGAAATTACTAAAGTTAATAAAGCAGGAATAGAATCAAGTTTTTGTAATATAGAAATTTTAAACAAAAACCACCATAATAACCATGGAATATCCTATAAAGATTTAATTTCTAATATTAATAAATTAAATGGATTTTTAGATAAAGAAGTTCTTGAAAAGTCAAAAGAAGTATTTAAGATTATTGCTAAAGCAGAAAGTACTGTTCATGGAAAATCTCTTGATGAAATACATTTCCATGAAGTAGGTGCTGCAGATGCAGTTGCAGATGTTATAGGTACAATATATGGATTTTATCAACTTGAACTTAATAAAGAAAATGTAATTGGATTACCAATTTCAGTTGGTGGTGGAAGAGTAGAAACTGCACATGGTATAGTAAGTATACCTGCTCCAGCAACAGTTGAAATTTTAAAAGGTCTTAATTTTCAAGGAGGTCCTGTATCAAGTGAACTTGCAACTCCTACAGGTTGTGCATTATATAAAGTATTATGTGATGAATATCTTGAATACATGCCAAATATTAAAATTGAAAAAGTAGGATATGGTGCTGGTTCTAAAGACTTTAAACATCCAAATGTTTTAAGAATATTAAAAGGGAAAAATTCTAAAGAAAAAGGAGAAATCAAAGTTCTTGAAACTAATGTAGATCATTTAAGTGGTGAAGAACTAGGATATCTTTATGATAAATTATTAGATGCTGGTGCAAGAGATGTTATAATGATTCCAATATTTATGAAGAAAAATAGACCAGGACAACTTATTCAAGTAATTAGTCATGAAGAAAATATAGAAAATTTACTTAAAATAATGTTTAAAGAAACAGGAACTTTAGGAATTAGAATTTCACCTAAATTACATAGAGGAATAGCATCACGTGAATTTATTAAATTATCTATTGAAATAGATGGAAAAAAATATGAAATAACCTTTAAAATTGGTTATTATGATGGTGAAATAATATCAAAAAGAGCAGAATTTGAAGATACAAAAAGAATAGCAATAGAAACTGGATTGACTTTAGGTGAAATTAGAGAATTAAGTAATATTGAAATTAGAAAATATTTAAAAAATAAGAATAAATTATAAATATAAAAATACCTATTTAATTTAATAAATTAAAATAAAAAACAGATGATTATATGAAAGAAAAAGCAATAGCAGTCCTATCTGGAGGACTTGATTCAACAGTAGCAATGAGTTCTTATATAAATGATTATGATATTTATGCAATAACCTTTGATTATGGTCAAAAAGCAATAAAACAAGAAATTAATGCTGCAAAAAATATTTGTAAATATTATGAAATTCCACATATGGTAATTAATCTTAAATGGTTAGGTGAAATCAGCAATTCTGCACTTAATTCATCAAATAAAATACCTACACCAAGTAATGAAGATTTAGATAATATTAAAAAATCACAGGAAACTGCAGATGCAGTTTGGGTTCCTGGAAGAAATATAGTATTTACAGCAATAGCAACTTCCTTTGCAGAAAGTATTGGTGCAAGTAAAATAATTGTAGGTTGGGATTATGAAGAGGCAAATACATTCCCAGATAATTCTAAAGAATTCTTAGAAAGCTTTAATAATCTACTTAATATTGGTTCTCCAGATGATATAGAAGTTGTAGCACCTGCAATTAACCTTAATAAAGATGATATTGTAAAATTAGGTGCTAAAAATAATTGTCCAATGGAACTTAGTTATTCATGTTATACAGGTAATGATAAACATTGTGGAATCTGTGAATCTTGTATGAGACGTAAAAGAGGATTTAAAAAAGCAGGAATAAAAGATTTAACAGAATATGAACAATAAACAATTTAATTAAAAAATTAATTAAAATAAAACAAGATTTATAATTATAAAAATATAATTTATTTAAAAATTTAATTATTTTTTAATTTATTTAATTTAAATTAAAAAAAGAGTAAAATCTCTTTAAAATCTATTTTTTATTAAAATTTAGGGTTTGTTGAATTTCTATTTTTTATAAAAATTTAAAAATAATTAATGCTTGAAAATCAATTTTAAGAAAATTTATTCAAAAGATTTTTGAGAATTTCAACAAAGCCCGTTTAAAGTGTTTAAGACTAGAAATTAAAAATTTTACAAGATCTTAAAACTAAATAATACAAAGATTTTTACAAAATCTTAAAATAAATAATACAAAGATTAAAAAAAATTATTTAAAACTTACTTTAATTTTTTTATGAGGTATAGTTCTTTTAAAACTAATTCTAGGATGTCCTATAATATATGCAGAATACATATGTTTATCAGAATCAATTTCTGGGAAAAATTCCATAAGTTTATCATGATTTATTCTATCTGCTTTTGAAATAAATAATGAATAAAATCCACCTAAACCTAATGTATATCCTGCAAGTTCAACACGAGTACTTGCAATAATAGCATCCATTGGATCTTTTGCAAATGTCAAAATTAATTCTTTACCTTCCCATAAAAAAGGATTGTTCTTATAATTTTCAGGATGTTTAAGATAGTCCCCAAATTCTGCAATTCTAAAATATTTATCTTCTTCAACTTTAATAATACTATAAATATGATTTAAAAATTCATTTAAATTTTCTTTAATTACAACGAATTCTACATCTTGCATATTTTGAGCTGTAGGAGAATAATATGCTGCTTCAAATATTTTGTTATATTCTTCAGAACTAATTTCTTTTCTTTTTAAAAACCATCTACAAGATCTTCTTTGTTTAAGAAATTGAATATAATCATCATAAGTTATAGGAAGATTTCTTGGATTATATTCTTGTATTCTATCTTCTTGGTCTTGATAAATTTTTAATCGTATTGAACCAGTTTTACAAACAGCCATACATTGACCACAATCAAAACAATTTGATTCAACTTCAATAACATGATCTCCTTCCATCTTTAGAGCATCACGAATACATACAGTAATACATTTTCCACATGCAGAACAAGTTTCTTCATCAATAATTAAATGCATAAATTACACCTAAAAAATAAATATTTAAATTCTATTAATTAAAAGATAATAAAAAAATAAAAGATAAATTCTTATAAATATTTAATTAAAAGATTATAGAGCAAATATAATTTTAATTTAAAAATATATAATAATTAAATTCTAAATTTATATAAAATGCCCTAAAAATAAAGATATATAAAAAACAATTAAAATTAGAAAAATTAAATAGCCTAGAAAAAAATTAACTAAAAAATAATAAAAAAGATAAAATAATAGCTATTTAATCAATAACCATTATAGTATCTCCAGCTGAAACTGCATCTCCTTTTTCTACGAAAATTTCTTTTACAACACCATCTTTATCTGCTTGAATATCATTTTCCATTTTCATAGCTTCAAGAACAGCTACAGTAGAACCTTTAGTAACTTTATCTCCAACTTCAACTTTAATTTTTAAAACCATACCTTGCATTGGTGAAGTTATTCCACCTTCAACAGGAGTAAATGGTCCTTTTTCAGATTCTTCAACTTGAAGATATCCTGTTGGCATGATTTTAACATCAAAACTATCACCATCAACTTCAACATTATATTCAGTTGGAATAGCTAATTCATTATCAGACATGATTGATTTAGGTTTAAGTTCTTCCTCTTCAGCTTCACCACTTAAAAATTTAGCACCTACTTGTGGATATAAAGCAAGAGTTAAAATATCTTCTTCTTTTTTAATTAAACCTTCTTTTTCACCTAATTCTTTATAATGTTCATATTCAGGTTCAAGTAAATCTGCTGGTCTACAATCAATAGGTTTTTCATCACCTAATATTTTATGATAAAGTTTTTGATTAATTGGAGCAGGAGGACGTCCATACATTCCCCTCATATATTCTTTGATTTCATTAGTTACAGTTTTGTACCTTTTACTACCTAAAACATTCATTACAGATTGAATACCAATAATTTGACTTGTAGGTGTAACAAGTGGAGGGTATCCCATATCTTTCCTTGTTCTTGGCATTTCTTCTAATACATCTTGATACCTATCAAGTGCATTTTGCTCTTTTAATTGAGATACAAGATTAGATAACATTCCACCAGGAATTTGATATAATAATACATCAGTATCAACTTGTTCTGCAATAGGATCAAGAATTGATGCATATTTCTCTTTAATATCCATGAAATATTCTTTAATAGGTTTTAATGATTTTAAACTTAAACCAGTATCATATGGAGTACCTGCAAGAGCAGCTACAATACTTTCAGTTGGTGGTTGAGCAGTTCCCCAAGCAAGTGGTGAAATTGCAGTATCAAGAATATCAACACCTGCTTCACATGCAGCATAATATGTAATTGGTGCCATACCACTAGTACAATGACAATGTAAATCTACAAGTAAATCAGTTTCTTCTTTAAGTTTTGTAATAAGCTCATATGCATCTTGTGGAGTAATTAAACCAGCCATATCTTTAATACAGATAGAATCACAATCTAATGCTTCAATTTCTTTTGCAAATTCAACATAGGAATCGATTGTATGTACTGGACTTATAGTATAACTAATAGTACCTTGTACATGAGCACCTTGTGCTTTAGCTACTTTAATAGATTGTTCCATATTACGTACATCATTTAATGCATCAAAAATCCTAAATATATCTACACCATTTTCATAAGATTTTTCAACAAATGCAGTAACTATATCATCAGGATAATTTTTATAACCTAAAAGGTTTTGACCTCTTAAAAGCATTTGAATAGGTGTCCTTGTAGCTTTCTCTTTAATTTGTCTAAGTCTTTCCCAAGGATCTTCGTTTAAATAACGAATACAAGTATCAAATGTTGCTCCTCCCCATGCTTCTAAAGAAAAGTACCCAATTTTATCTAGTTCTTCTACAATAGGAATCATGTCCCTTGTTCTAATACGTGTAGCTAAAAGGGATTGGTGAGCATCTCTAAGAGCTGTTTCAGTAATTTTTGTAGTTTTCATAAAAATACACCTATCCTATTAAAACTTATAATGTAATTATATTAATAAATAAAAGAATATTATAAATAAAATTAATATTCCTTGAAAATATTCGAAATAAAAAAATTTACATTAAATAATTATATATAGGTTTTTATATAATTAATACTTATCTATTTTTAAGAATTTAATAAAAAAATCATAAAAATTAAAAAAATAAACTGCGTTTATACTAATTATATTCAGTAATAATTAATTTAAAATAAAAAAAATAAAATTTTATAAAACTAACTATTATAAAATCAAATATTTATTAAAAATTTATAAGTATTCATAATATAAATGAAAAATAAAAAATTAAAATAGATATAAAGATTAAATTAATTATAGTTTTAAAAATTAACTATTTTAAATAGAGTTTATATAAATTAAATATATATTATATTGAAACTTTAAATAGAGTTTTACTGAAATTCTCATAATTTTTAAAATTAATTTTAAACTGTTAAATATCATTTAAATTTTTATAAAAATAGTTTTCAAGAAGTTAAATATTTAAAAAATAAATAAAAACTCATTTTAAAAAATGCATGAAAATTAAAAAATATAAAGATAATAAAAATAGAAAAGAAAGAATATATAAATTATCTATCTAATTTTCCTTCAATGAAAAGATTTGAATTTTCAAATGCAGTATCATCATCATATTGTACAGGTGGATGTTTCATAAGATAAGAAGATATTGAAGTTAATTGTCCACCAATACCTCTTTTAAGTGCTAATTTTAATACACGTACTGCATCAATAACACAACCTGCAGAGTTTGGAGAATCTTCAACACTTAATCTAAGTTCAATATTCATTGGAACATCACCAAATTCTCTTCCTTCCATCCTTAAGAAACATATTTTATTATCTTTTTGCCATGGGACATAATCACTAGGACCTATATGAATATCATGAGGATCGAGTCTTTCTCCTGCAACAGATTGAACTGCTTCTGTTTTAGATACTCTTTTAGAAGAAAGTCTATCTCTGTTTAACATATTCATAAAATCAGTGTTTCCTCCAGTGTTAATTTGATAAGTTCTATCTAATTTTACACCACGATTTTTAAATAAATTAGTTAAAGTCCTATGAGTTATTGTTGCTCCAATTTGTGCTTTAATATCATCACCAATTGCAGGAATACCTTTTTCCCTAAATCTTGATTCCCATTCTGAATTACTTACAATAAATACAGGCATACAATTAATAAATCCAATACCTGCTTCTAAACATGCTTCAGCATAGAATTCAGTAGCTTTTTGAGATCCAACAGGAAGATAATTTAATAACATTTCTGCTCCACTATCTTTTAAGATTTTAACAACATCTTCAAGAGATGGTTCTTCTTCATCTGAAAGAACAAATGATAAATCATCCTCAAATTCAGACATATGTGGTGCAACACCATCTAAAACTTTACCCATAGAAACTTTTACATTAGATTTTGGAATATCTTTTTGGAAAATTTTAGTACAATTAGGTTTTGCAAAAATTGCTTCATCTACGGTCTTACCAACTTTTCTTGCATCTACATCAAAAGCTGCAACAACTTCAATATCAGAAGGTTTATAACCATCAATTTCCCAATGCATTAATCCTATTGAATCTTCCTCAGTTTTGTTTTCATAATAATGAATTCCTTGAATAAGAGAACTAGCACAATTACCAATTCCAACTATAGCTATTTTAATTTTAGACAAATATAACACCCTTTTTTTATTATAATAATAAAGAAAAATAAATTATTAAAAATAATAATATTTTCTTATATAAATTTTAAATTTAATAAATAAATTTATATTATAAATATATTGACAATCATATAATATAATAATTTCATTAATATATTAAGTTTTATAATCTTACTATTATTTAATATTACCTTAATTATTAAAACTTATATAATAATTTAGATGAAATATGAAATTAATTTATACAAAAATCTAAAATAAATAAGTTTTTTTAAAAAAATATAGGATTAAAGAAAATGAAAAATGTTCTATTTATTGCATTCTATTTTAATCAAGAAGATGAGATTGCTTCTAAAAGACTTAGAAGCCTTGTTAAATATTTACCAAAATATGGTTGGATACCAACAGTAATTGTACCTCATATTGATAATATAGATACAAGTAAAAATAAAACGGAATTTGGAAATATTGAAATTATAGAAACTGACTATGTAGATATGCTTGAACATTATACTAAAATTTTTAATAAAAATAAAAAACCAGAAAATATAGAAAAAACTAGAAATTCAAAAATTAATAAAAATAAAAAACCAGAAAATATAGAAAAAACTAGAAATTCAAAAAATAAAGAGAAATTAATTCATATTGCAGGAGAAATATTTGCATATCCTGATGGAATGAAATATTGGATAAAACCTTCAGTAAAAGAATGTGAAAAAATAATTAATAATAAGCATATTGATGCTATAATTTCATCATCATTTCCAGTAAGTACTCATATTATTGCTAAAACAATAAGTGATAAGTATAATATTCCTTGGATAGCAGATTTACGTGATTTATGGTGTGAAAATCCATATATTCATCATAATAGAATTAGGAATTATTTTGAAAAAAGACTTGAAAATAAAACATTTAAAAATGTAGATGCCTTAACAGTAACAAGTAATAAAACAAAAGATATCTTATCTAGGATACATCCTGATAAAGAGATCTATTCAATTGAAAATGGGTATGATAAAGAGTTTTATGAAAAATTAGATAGTAATTTTAAATATAATAAACATGAGAAGCTTAAAATTACTTATGCTGGAAGATTATATTTTGGTAAAAGAGATCCAAGTATTCTTTTTAAAGCAATTTCTGATTTAAGTAATGAAAATAAAATAGATAAAAACCTTTTAGAAATTAATTTTTATGGTGATAAGACAAATATTTGTGAATTTAGTAAAAAATATAATTTAGAAAATATTGTTAAAATACATGGATTTATTCCTCATGATAAGGTTTTATTAAAAGAAAAAGAAAGTGATATTCTCCTTTTATTATCATGGAACAATCCTAAAGAAAGTATTTTTATTCCAGGAAAAATATTTGAATACATTGGACTTAAAAAACCAGTATTATCTATTGGATATAAAGAAGGTTGTCTTAAAGATATAATAGATAAAACAAATATTGGTTATCATACAGACAATATCAATGAATGTAAAGAAATTATATTAAAATATTATAATGAATTTAGAAAAAATAAAAAAATAAAATATATGGCAAATAATAAAATCGAAAATTATACAACTGAAAAAATGACTAAAAATTTCACAAATATACTAAATAAAATTAGTAAATAATAAAACCAAAAATTATACAACTGAAAAAATGACTAAAAATTTCACAAAAATATTAAATAAAATTAGTAAATAATAAAAAACTTCTAAAAAGATATTCTAAAAATCAGTAAAAACTAAAAATATATATTTTAAAAATAACAAAATCAATTTAAGTATTATATAATTATAAACAAAATATACTTAAAAAAATATTAAATGTGTAACAATGGTAAAAGAAGAATTATATATCGCTGATGAGGATAAAGATGAACCTAAAAGCGAAAAATCAAAAAAAAGATCAAATAGATTATTTATTATATGTATTATAATAATCTTAATTGCACTTGGAATAAGTTATATTGCATTTGAACAAGAAGTAAATACCACAGTTACACTTTCTAAAAGTAATTTTGAACTTCCAAATGGTACACAAATAGAAACTGAGAATCAAACTAACCAATCTATTGTAACACTCAAAACCTATGATGGTGATGGAGAAATTACAATTATGGAAGGTAAAAAAGTTAATTATACTGACTTTGAGGATTACACTATTGAAGATTATTATGTTAAAAATATAAGTGGTGTAGAAGTTAGTATCTATGAACTTACAAATAATAATTATAATGATAAAAGTGAAGTAGATTATATATTTAATAAAAATGGAATTAAATATATGATTATTTCAACATCAAGCCCTTATTATGTTCAAGACATAATTAAAACATTAAAATTAAATGATAGATAAATCATTATCATTTAACTACTTTTTTTATATTTAAAATAATAATAATAATAATAATATTTTATTCTATTAAACATAGTTTATTTAAAAATTAACATTCTTGAAACCAATCTAATTTTATAATAAATTTTCTTAAATTTAATTTTCACGTATTAATACTTTTTAAATTATTATAAAAAATAGTTTTCAACAAATATTTTTTTTACTATTATAATAAATAGATTAAAAATTTTTTAATTTTAAAAATAAAATATAAGCTTTTATTGAAGTAAAAATTCAATATTCAATAGAAATATTTACTATTTATTCATCAAATACAATAAAAACATATATAAAAAGACATACTATTTTTATTAAATCTGAAAATAGATATAAAAATCAAATGTTGACATGACAATTGTTGCAAATGCAACAGTTTATATACTATTAAACCAATATATAAAAAACACATATTAACTCACTAAAAAACTTAAATTAAATATTTAATTTAAATAATTAATTTTTATATACTATCTAAGAAAATAATAAAAGCTTCAATGGAGAGTAAAATATGTCATTTGATAAGTTTAAAGAAGTTGATGCCTCAAAAGTCCCTCTTGGAACATATATCCAAATAATTTCAAAAGCTTATTCAAAATATTTAAATTATAAATTTAATGATATTGGATTAAACTCAACTCAAGTAAATATCTTATTTCAGATACATTTTAAATATAATCTAAATCAAGAAGAAATAGCTAAAAGATGTAATATTAATAAGGGAGCAGTAGCAAGATCCCTAAAAAAACTTGAAGATGAAGGTTATTTGATTCGAGAAGTTGATGAAGATAATAGGCGTCAAAATAAAATAAAATTAACTGAAAAAGGAGAAAAAAACTTTAAAAAAATAAAGGAAATCTCTTTAAATTATGAATCAAAAGTTTTAGAAAATTTAGATGATAAACAAATAAGAGAACTAAAAAAATTATTGAAAAGCATAGCCATTGAAACAAATAAAATAAAAGAAAATAGAAGTAAATAAAATATAATCTTAAATTAATTAAAAAAAAACATAAAGGAGGTTGTAAATTGGCTACAGAAAATGAAAAAAATAAAAATATTGACATTATCACTGGAGAACCTAAAAAAGCAATTAGAAAGTTAAGTTGGCCAATGATGGTTTCAATGTTACTTATTATGTTATATAATATAGCAGATAGTATTTGGGTTGCAGGATTAGGTTCTGATGCTCTTGCTGCAATTGGATTTATCACACCATTATTTATGATTTTAGTAGGTCTTGGAAATGGTCTTGGTGCTGGTGCAAATTCATTAATTGCAAGATATATTGGTGCAAATAACAGGACACAAGCAAATAACTCAGCATTACATGCAATAATTCTTTCAATAATTATTTCATTAATAGTTACTGTAATAATGGAAGTATTTATGAAACCAATACTTGTATTAATGGGTGCAGGAAGTTCAATAAATTATGGACTTGACTATGGATATATTATATTTGGAGCATTAATCATATTTGTATACTCTGGAGTAGCATCTGCAATATTTAGATCAGAAGGAGACATGAAAAGGTCAACTTATTCTATTGCAGTAACTTCAATTTTAAATATTATTTTAGATCCAATATTTATTTACATACTCCATATGGGAATAGCAGGTGCAGCATGGGCTACTGTAATTTCTGCAGCAATGTCTTGTATAATAATGTCTTATTGGTTCTGGGTTAAAAAAGATTTATATCTTGATTTAGATTTTAAAAACTTTAATTATCAGAATAAAATTGTAAAAGACACATTCCTTGTAGCAGTCCCATCTACACTTGAAACAGTAATATTTTCAATACTTGGAATAGCTATAAATTTAATGCTTTCAATAGTTGCAGGAACAGCACAAGTAGGAGTTTATACTGCTGCAATGAGAATTGTACAACTTGCAATGATACCACTTATGGGTATTGGAACAGCAGAAGTTACTGTATCAGGAGTAGCTTATGGTGCTCGTAGTTATAAAAATCTTAAAACATCACATAGTTATTCAATAAAACTAGGATTTTTATTATCAATTATTCTTGGAGCAATAATGGTAATTTTCTCAAAACAAATAGCATTATTATTCAGTTACACATCAGCAAGTGCATCACTTGCACCGAAAATAGCAACAGCTGTAAGTATATTAAGTCTTTTCGTACTTGCAGTTCCTCATGGAATCATGTCATCTATGATGTTCCAAGGTGTTGGTAAAGGAATAAATTCATTAATAATAACAATTCTCAGATCATTAATTCTTGAATCTGTATGTGCATATTTATTATGTTTCACATTTGGATTTGGATTAATTGGAATATATGCAGGTGTCGTTCTTGGTTGTTTCCTTGGAGGAACATTTGGTTATATCTGGGCAAAATTATTTATTAGAGATTATAAAGAAGAATTAGATAATAAATATGGAAACCAAAATCCAAATTAAAATAGTTAATTTAAATTAACTATTTTTAATTTTTATAAAAGATTTTCATAAAAAAATTATTAAAATAAAATTTACTTTATAATTATATTAAAAAAAGATTTTTAAAAAACATTAAATTTGAAAATTTTGTTTTTAAATTCTATATTAAATACCCTAATTTTTAAAATAAAATCTTAAATTAGATTTTTAAGTATTAAATACTATTATTTTTTATAAAAATAGTTATAATAAACTTTTAAATCTAAAAAAAATTATTATCCTGACGTTTTAATTACTTTTTTTAATTAAAATTATTGTTCTAAACTCATCTATTTTTCATAATTATACTTATTAATAAGCTTTTTTTAAAAGAGTAATATCTAAGAATATAAAATAATAATTTATTAAAAATAAGTATAATGTTTTAATATGTTTTTTCTTAAAAAAAATCAAGAATACAAAAATAGTTTTTAATAAGTATTTTTTAAAATAATAAAATAAGATAAATAGTATAATATTTATCTTATTCGTTTTTAATAGCTAATTCAATATCTTCAGCTTTTACAGTTTGTCTTTTAGCTAATTTAGCATATTCAATAGCTTTTTTAGCAATGTCTGCTGCTTCTTCTTCTAAATAATTAACTAATGCATCAGTAGCATCTGAACTTACTCTTTCAGCCCCAGATTCTTTAATAATCCTATTAATTGGAGCTTTTGCAATTCCCATGTTTTCACCTCAATTTGAATTTTTACAATTAAAAATATACATTTTTAAATTGTATATCCTTATTTTATTATTTATTATTAATAAATCTAATGTTTTTGAACTTTTTTTATATTATATCAGTTTATTATTTATAATTTGTTTAATTTCAATGAATTATTTCATCTTTTAAGAAATTAATTTAATAATACATATTAAAATAAATAATTATTGCAGGTACTATTAAAACACCCATTAAATGTGATTTACTTACTCCTTGAAAATGAGGTATTAACCCGAGTGCTGTAGAACTTATTAAAAGAATTGTAATATACCATAATGGTCCTTTATTAATTATAGTAAATATATAAACGATTATAATCATTATAAAAATAGCTATCTTTGATGTTTTCATATAATCAATTTTTTCAATAATATTTATGAATTTATCTCCAATTAAAATTGCAAAAATTAAAGATAATGAAACAGAAGTTAAAGATACCCCAATAAACATTATAAGAATATTTAATGTAAATTTTTTAATTATATATGAAATATAAATAGCAATACCACTTCTAGGATTTCCAATTAAATAAAGAGATATTAATGAAAAAAGACAATCTGAAGTGTTAATACCACTTATAACTGTTAAAAAATTACTTGCATCATCATCTTCATCAGAGGTATTAGAAATATCTTGAGCAATTATTCCACCTTGTGCAGGTCCAAAACTAGGTAAAAATCCAAGTATTGCCCCACTTATACCACCTAAAAATATATTTTTTAACTTCGTTTTATCTAAATCTACTTCAAAAAATTGATTTTGATGAGGTATAATTGAATCATCATTTAAACTAAATATTATTGTACTTATCCCAAATAATCCTGTAAATGTTGCCATTAAACTTAAATTTGAACTTAAAGGAGTCTCAAATACAGACCAACCAATTAATCCACTAAGTAAAAATAGAATTAATGACCATAATCTATTTTTATTATTATAATTTAATTTATAAATCAAAATTATTGATATTAGTATAAGAATTAACCATAAATAAGGTTTTGATATATTATGAAAATTAGGCAATATTAATATAAAAAGAGGTAATGTTATTATTGTAATAATTATTGCACCATAACCACCAATTGAAACAATTCTTATAGCTTCCTTCCCTCTTCCTTCAATTACCATCCTATGACCTGGAAGAATAGAAAGTGCAGTAGATTCTTCTGGAACACCTAAAAGTATTGATGGAATAAACTCAAGTAAAGCATGAGATATTGCAAGTGAAGCTAAAAATATACATATTGCTTCTGGGGAAATAAAATTTAAAAGATATGGTGATAATGTATAAATTATTGCTCCAGAAGTATTAACATGTATACCGGGAAAGAGTCCAGTAATACAACCTATTAATATTCCAAATATACATGCTATAATTAAATCTATCATAAAAATTAATTTTATAATAGATTTTATCTAATTTTATTAAATCATTTTTAAATTTTATTTAATTCTAAATTTTATTTAATTTTTAATATATTTTTTATTTTTTAGATTTTACTTTCCATAAAAACATGGTTAAATATAATTTTTAATAAAATCCTATAATTTTTAGAATAAAATTTCTTAAAATGGCTTTTTTGAAAATCCTCAAATTTTTTTGAATAAATTTTCTTAAAATTGATTTTCAAACATTAATTATTGTTTAAATTTTTATAAAAAATAGGAATTCAACCCCTTAAATTTAATTTTCAAATATTAATACTGTCTAAATTATAATATTTCAATAGACATCTAAAAATTTAAAAAAATAAGTAAAATTAAAAGTTAAATTTATAAAAAATAATTTTACATAGAATTATCTTTTTTAATTAAAATTTTAACTGCATCTATAGCTGTTTTAATTGAATTTTCAGTATCAAAATAAGTTTTATGATCTATATTATGTGTGTCTCTTTCTTGATTTAAAATAGCTAAAAGTATAGCACCAGTACGTATATGTAAAAATGATCCAAGAGTAAATAAAGTTGAACACTCCATTTCAGAACTTAAAACTCCTAATTTTTTCCATGCTTCCCATTTCATTTTAAGTTCTTCACTTATGGGCATCCTGTCTGGATTATGTTGTCCATAAAAAGAGTCTTTACTTTGAATAATCCCAACATGATACTCATTATTTAAATTATTACTTGCTTCTACAAGTGCATTTATAATGTCAATATCTGCAACAGCAGGAAATTCAATAGGTGCATATTCTTTACTAGTACCATCCATTCTTATTGCTGCTTGTGGGATTATTAAATCACCTGTTTTTACATTAAGATCTATTCCACCACAAGTTCCGACACGTATAATTGTTTTTGCACCACAAGCTACTAATTCTTCAATTGCTATTGCTGTAGATGGTCCACCAATACCAGTTGAACATACACTAACTTTTGTATCATTAATAAATCCAGTGTATGTAATATACTCTCTATTATTTGCAATTAATTTAGGATTATCAAAATATTTAGCTATTTTTTTAGATCTTTGTGGATCTCCAGGAATAAGAACATATTCTCCAATTTCTCCAGGTTTTACTTGTATATGATACATCCTACCTTCTTTATCTCTTAAATCCATCTTTTTCACCTTTATATGAATTTAAGTTTTTAATTTATTAAATTTATAATTTACTTATAAAATTGATTAAAATAATATAAAAATCAGCCTAAAAATAATAAAAATATTAAAATTATAATTTACTTATAAAATTGATTAAAATAATATAAAAATCAGCCTAAAAATAATAAAAATATTAAAATTATAATTTACTTATAAAATTGATTAAAATTAATGAAAAATATTTATAAAATATATAAAAATTAGTCTAAAAAATAATAAAAAAATATTAAATTTTAAGAATGGATTAAAATTAATGAAATTTTCCTTCTTTTTTTAATTTTTCATAATGATTTATATCTCTATATTTAAATGTTTTAGCAGGATGTCCTCCTGCAATTCCATACTTTGGAATATTACTTACAACAACACTTCCTGCTTGTATAATTGCACCTTCACCTATATGTACTCCACCTAAAATTATTACTCTATTTCCAATCCATACATTATCTTCAATTTCAACTTCTTTACTTATAACAGTATCATCATAAGGTATTGCTTTTCCTTCATAATTATGAAAATCTGTTATAATCATACATTCTATACCAGAATGAAAATTAGAACCAATAGATACTTTCCCTTTTCCTTGTATTAACATACCATTAAAATTAACATTATCTTTAAGTATTGTATTTTGATTTACAATACTTTTATTATTAACTTTAAGGTTTTTACCATAAGATTTGCAAGTGTTCTTTACATCATTTGTGTATTTTTTTTGTTTAAATTTTTGAATTTTATTTAAAAATCCCATAATCCTGCCCCTAATTTGAACATTTTGTAGAATATTGTGTTAAAAGTATTGCACATTTATGTACAGTGTTTAAATCCACTTTTTTAGGTGCTCTTACTATTTTATTTAATAACTCATCTATAAAGAAATCTTCATCAATAATTGGATTATTTAATACTGCAACATCAAGATTTACAAATCCTACATAAGGATGAATTGGACATTTAAGGCCATTTTCAATTAGAAAATCTTCAAGTTCATAAGCTAATTTAATTGTTTTTTGTTTTATACGATTATTATGTTCGAATTTATATTTTTGTTCTGGATTAATTAATCTAGAAGTAATTGGATTGTCATCAGGAATTAATCTTTTATCACTATCATTACCAAGAAGAGATATTAATTCTTGTGTTTCATTCTCTTGTTTTATTCTATCTTTATCTTCTTTATCATTGAATTTTTGAGTTAAAATTGTATAAATTCCTGTTGGACCAATTACAACATGATTTATACCATCACTTGCTCCAGGTACTTTCACATAGTATAAAATATAATAATTTTCTGGAAGAGTTAATAATTTAGAACGTATAATTCTTCCTCTTACCTCTTTTTCACCATAATTTTTACTTTTGTATAATCCAACTGCTGATATAATAACACCAATTATTACAAAAACAAGACTATAAGATCTTTTAGAACGTATAGTGTCAAATAATCCAAGACCTATTATAAGTATACCTACACCTAAATATAAATAAGAATAAGGCTCATTACTTTCATTTGGATTAGGTACAAGATTTTGTTTTTTAATATTATCTAAATCTTCTAATGTGTTTTCTGGATTTAAGATTTTACTATCCTCATATTTTGGTTTAAAATTTTTACCTCTTATCTCTTCAAATTGTGAATTAGTTTTATCTAAAAATTTTGTTCTAAAATTAGTTTTATGATCTTTTAAAGGAAAATCCACTATTTTAGATACATTAACATCACCATTTAATGTATTAGAACTATCATTAAAATTAGATATATTAATAAAACCAGATTGAGTATTTTCAAAATTTATCTTATTATAATTATCAGTATTTGTATTAATTTTAATATTTTGGTTTAAATTAATTGTATTACTTGTATTATTGTTATTTTTATCATTAACTAGATTATAATCTTCTATTTTATAATTTTGTAAATTTAAGTTTTTTTTTCCAAAATTAGATTTTGTGAATTATAAATATCCATCATTTTTTCTTTAAATGATTCAATAATATAATCTTTTAATATATCATAATTTAATGAATCTTCCCTAGTTTTTAGTATAGTATCAGAATTATTATTAATATTATAATAATCATCTAATGTGTTATTTTCAGAGATTATATCATTATCTTTCTCTTTTATGTAATCGTTTATTGGTTCTTCTATGTATGTTTTTTCAGTGTGTTCTGGATAAATTTCTTCATTAGAATCAATAAATTCTGTTTTATCAAATTCTTCTAAACCTAAATCAGAATTATCATAATAATAATCATAATCTACATATCCATTATTATCTTCATCATGTGAATGATCTACATAGATATAACCATCATCATAATCATCAATTGGAGCTTCATTATTTTCTATTGGAATTTCTTCTGATACAGATTCATTTGTATTAATATTGAGAGTCTTATTTAAATAATCTTCTACATATCTAAGTTGTCCACCACAACTACTACATTCATAATCATTTATATTTTCATTATTGTTTATTTTAAATTTTAATCCACAACTAGTACATTGAACTATATGATATGATTTTTCAAAATCTGATGTATTAAACTTTTGAATACTTTCATTAGAATCTACTGAATCATACATATCATCATATTCTAAGTTTCCAGCACATACAGAACATTCATAAGTATTAATATCCTCATCATCATCAATTTGAAAATTAGCTCCACAATTTTTACAAACTACAACTCTCATATTGTCCACATTTTTTATTTTTTTAAATAAATTGAATTTTTCCAATAAATATATAATTTATATATTAATTTTAATATATTATCTATTTTTATTTTTAATAATAAGTATTTTTTTAAAAATTTTAGATTTTATTCAATTTTTAATATTTTCATTTATTATATTCCCATATATTTTAATAATTTTACTTACTATATTATCCCAATTATATTCTTTTTCTATTAATTTTCTCCCATTTTCTCCATAAGTTTCCATTAATTTTTTATTATTTAATAGTTTATTCATTGCATTTGATAATGATTTAATATCATATTTACAACTTAAACCACAATTATTATTTACCCAAGTAGAAATATGATTACATTCAGTTAAAATTAATGGTTTACTTGTAGCCATTGCTTCAAGACCACTTGTTGTAAATGATTCATATTGTGAAGGCATAATAAAAGCATCACAATCAACTAATGCTTCTAATTTATCTTTTTTATATAATGGTCCTGTAAGAATTATATTCTCTTCTAAATTATATTCCTTAATTAATTTTCTTATATTACCTTCAAAACCATTATCTGGACCTATTATTGCAAGTTTAACTTTTAAATTAGTATTTTTTAAAAAGTCATTAAATGCTTTTATTAATAAATCTAGACCTTTAATTTTATTTAATCTACCAATAAAAATTAATAATTTCTCATCATTTATATCATATTTCTTTTTAAAGTTATTTTTTTTAGGAAGATGATTATATTCCTCTAAATTTATCCCTAAAGGAACTATTTCAATATTTTCTTTTTTAATTCCCATTTTTAAATATTGATCTCTTTCAATTGGTGTAAGAGCAAATGCTTTTGATGCATCATGAAGTATATTAAAACCCCATAATCTATCAAAAATATTCTTTATTGATTGTTTCTGAAAAAAAGGAAGTACTGAACCATGAGATTGAATAATATATGGAATATTATATTTCATAGCATATTTATGTGTTAAAATAGCTAAAGAATGTCTATGCTCATGAATATGAATAATATCAAAATTTTTAATATTTTCTTTCAAATGTTTTTTTAATCCACGAGGAGTATCTATTGTAAATTTATTTTTAACTGAATTTGAAATATTTTTAAAGTAATATACACATATCCCATCTTGATTTACATTATAATTATTTTCAAATTTAAGACGATTTATACAAGTATCTGTAGTATACACTGTAACATTATGTCCAAGTTCTACTTGTTTTTTAGCTATTTGATATGAAGCATTTACAACACCACCTGCAGCAAGACATGGTACAAATGATGGAACTACATGTAAAATATTCATTTTCTTTACTTCCTTACTAAATTATTGTTTATATTTTTATATAGCTGATTTCTTTTATTAAATCTAATTTTATATAATGTATCTTTTTTATTAATCAATTTTATATAATGTACAATTATTTTTCTCTTTTATTATATAGTATCCATCTTCAATATTCTTATTTCTTCCTTCAGCAAAATAATAACTAACATTATTTGCTTTTAATATTTGAGTGAAGTTACTTTGATTTCTAAGATTATCTGTTTTATTTACATCTCTTTTTAATTCAAAAGAAACTCCACTCCAATCATCAGCCCAAATAGTTTTATTTAAATAGGAAGAATCATTTTCAATTAACCAAGCACAAACATCTTTTTGATCTTGTGAAGCATATAATATATTTTGAGGGTTTTGATTATCAAATGTATGTGGAGTGTTTACTGCAAAACAGTATCCAGTAAATCCAAGACTTCCAATGATTAAAACTATTGGAATAATTATTTTAATTTTAGATAATAAATTTTTAGACTCTATATGTTCTAATTTTTTATATATTAAAGATAAACCTAAAATAACCATATATGCAAGTAAAGGTGTAAATGTAATTGCGTATCTATCTGTTTTAATAATATGATAAGTATAAAATATAATATTTACAATACCCCAATAGAAAAACATGAAATCTATTGCCATATATTTAAGATCTGCTTTTCTAACTAACCTAAATAATGCAAATATAGAAAGACTTACTAAAGCAATTGAAGCATAAAGTGAAACTTTTGTAAAACTTATGAAAAATACAATTAAAGGTATAATAAATAAGATTATCTTTAAATAATAGAATTTATTTTTATTTTTACTTATTTTTCTTTTATTTGTTTTATTTAGAATTTGACTTATGTATAAGATTATTCCAATTAAAATTATAACCATAAATATACATGAAATAATTGAAGGTGTGTTTCCAAGCCAAATCATTTTTTTAAAATTAAATGCGCCTGGTTTAAAAGAATAGGGAATCCACTTTTGTGTTCCAAGATATAATGGAATATTATTTATATAATACCATAAATTATTTGTAGTTGCAGCTGCAGTACTTGTTGTTACAGCTTGTGTATGTGCACCAGGATTACTTGTAGCAGATATAGATGAAGATTGACTAATAAAGAAGAAAGGAATATTTTGAAGTTTATATATTCCTAAAATAGCTATTAAAGTAGCCAAACCAGATAATAATCCTTTAATTAATTTTCCTAAATGTCTATTAATATAATTTAAAGGATTTCCAGTAAATAATATTAACATAATCATTGCAGGAAATGTTAATATTACAGTATACCTTGTAAAAAATCCAAGAATAAGTACAGGAAATGCTAAAAAATAATATTTAGGATTTTTATATAATCCAAGAGCCATTAAATATATTGCAAGTATAGACATTGCAAGTCCAGGAATATCTAACATACCTTTTGAAGCCCAAGCAAGATTTATAGGAAAACAAAGTAGTATAATTGTTCCTGTAAAACTTAATAATTCTTTAAATTTTAATCTTAAAAGTCCATAAAAGCTAAGACCAGTTATAATATAAAATAATCCACTTATAATTAATATTACTTTATCTGAAACATAACCTGCTTTAAAAACAATAGAACATAAAAAAGGAATAACTGGTGAAAGTCCATGATTTTTACTACTTGAACTTAATCCTGCAAAGTATAATCCATTGTTAAGATAACTGTAAACATCATGAATATAATATACCCCTATTTTCATATCTATACTTAATAAATATGTAAGAATACTAGTACTTATAATAAGAATTAATATTATACTTATTATATCCATTTTATTATCTTTAAAATTCATTTTAATCATTAAATGTTTTCAGATGTTTATTAATAAATTAGAAACTTCCAATTGCAAATGCAATAAATGCAATCATCATTCCAACTTTAACGTTTCTTGAAACTTCACTACAAGTTTTAGTTTCTTGATTTTTTAATATTTTATATCCACTATAGAAAAATATTATCATTCCAAAGAATACCATTATAATATAATATATATTAAAGATATGTTCTATGTATAAGAGAGGACATAATATTGTGTCTATAAATATTATTCCACTTGAAAGATAAGCTGCTTTATTTTTACCATAAACAATTGGAAAAGTCCTTGTATTTTCTTTTTTATCTCCTTCTAAATCTTCCATATCTTTAATTATTTCTCTTGCAGTTGTCATAAGTATTGCAAAAAATCCAAGTATTAAAGATATTAAAATAATCTTAAATCCATGTGTTTCTGCACCTATTACTACTCCACCAAATATAAAACATAATCCAGTTAAAAAACCTACAATAATATTACCAATTAAAACACTAGATTTAAAATTACGTGCATAAAAATATTCTAAGATACATGCTCCAATAACAACAATAATTGGCCATATACTTGAAACTAAATATGTAATGATTCCTCCAATGATTATTGAAATTATAAACAAGCTATAAGCATAAATTTTAGCATTATTTAAACTGATTTTTCCAGATGGTATTGGTCTATTTGGTTTATTAATACAATCTATTTTATAATCAAAAACATCATTAATTGTATTTCCACCACCTAATGCTAAGAATGTTGCAATTAAACTTAAAATAATTGGAATACTATAATTATGTCCTACAATCCCCATTAAAATAACTGCAATAACTGCCATAATTGCATTTCCAGGTCTTATAATCTCTATATACGGATTCATTTAAACACGTCATTTTTTTAGTTAAATATTAAATCTAGTTTTATTTATTAATTTATCTATACTTATATTTTATAGACATATTTTTTTAAAGTTTTATTATTTAGCGAATTTTATTAATACATAAATATTTTATACATTCATTAATTACAGATTTTTATTAAAACATGAATATTTTTTATAAATTTTATATAGTTTATAATTTAAATATAAATATTAATTTTATAAACAATTAATTATTATACTAATATTTTTTGTAAAATTAGTTTTAAAGTTTTATAGATATTTTAAATAATCTTGAAATATATTTACTTAAAAATTTAACTTTATAAAAATGATTTTAATTGAAATTAAGCTTATAAAACATGCTTTTAAACTAAATATAAATTTAATTATAATTAATAATTTCAAGAAAAAATATCTTTTATTAATATTTGAGGAATTATATGGAATTAATGAAATATTTAAGAAGAAATCAAAACAAAATTTCTTTAAGTTTTGTAATTGTTTTATTTGCAATTATGACTACTTACATCATATATGTTAATTCTTCTAGTAATATTCTTGGAAGATCATTTAGAGATGTTTATTTTTACTTAATATATGCATTAAGATTTTCAGGAGTTTCTATTTCTGGATATAATTATATTAACAATCTCCCACCATTAATTCCATTTTTAACTTCTATTTTATTTAGATTAGGTTATGTAAATTTCACTAGTATTTTCATTGTCACTGGAATATTTTATTTCTTAGGTGGAGTATACTTTTATAAATTACTTAGAATAAGATTTAATAATTTTTATTCTGTTTTAGGTGCTGTATTATATTCTTGTTTAACTGTAAATATTACATGGGCAGCAAATGGTACTATTGATATTCCTTCAGTTTCATTATCAATAATTGCAATTTATGCTTTAATAATGGCAGTAGATAGAAATCAAAAATATTTCTACCTTGCATTTCCTGCAATTGTTTTAGGGTTTTTTGCAAAGTATACTGCTGGAATAAGTTTAATGATAATGGTTTTATATTATATTTTAAGAGTATTTTCACGTAGAAAAATTAAAAAATATTGGAAAAATACATTAGGTGGAATATTACTTGGTTTTATATTTACAATACCTTATATAATATATATTAAATTAAATAATCTTCCTTTAGGATTTTTAGCACAAGCAGGCGAAGTTGCATCTGAAAGTTCTAAATCAACACTTTCACATAAAGTTGTTAATGATTTAGGATTTTATATTGTAAACATTCCATATTGCTTAAATTCTGCTATACCTTGGATTTCTTATCTTTTAATAGGTATTTTAGCTATAGGTATTTTACTTATAATTTATAAATCAAGAAACACCTTAAAAACAACTTATAATCAACAATCAATTTTATTATTTGGACGTTCTATGCCTTTATCCATAATATATAAATTGATTTATATTGATTTAATTGTCTTATTTATTGTATTCTTAAGTATTGGTAAAATTTCATTTATATATACAGAAGCTTTATTCTTTGTATTTGTTTATATTCTTGCTGTTAAATTAAACAAGATAATTGGTAAATACAACCATATACCTCGTAAAAGAAAGTATAAATCATTTAATTTTGATTTTATAATGCTTATTTGGTTTTTAGCATACTTCATTTTCTTTTCAGCACACTTTGTAAAAGCAAATAGATATTTTACAACAATGGCTCCCGGATTTGTAGGAATGATTGTTCTTTCATTATATTTAATTTTAAATACATCAAAAATTAGAAACATATCATTTGATTTAAAAGAAAACAAACGTAAAGATTATAATATAAAGTTATCTACAATTATTATCTTAATATTAATTATAGTTTCTGTCTGTTCAGGATTTTACTACATATCTTTAGATAAAACTGATCCATTAGTATCTAGTGAAAATAATATGGCTAATTACTTAGAACATAATTATCCAGATTATATAAACACTACAATATCTGCTGATAGAGCTCCAGTATATGTTTGGTATTTACATAAAGAAGTTAAATATATGAAAAATTCTAATGATTCAACAATTAGAACATATAATCTAAAAAAAGATAATGTTACTTATTATATTGGTAATGATTCAAGTCTTGAAGTTAAAAATTATGATAAAATCATTAATTTTGATAATGTTACTTTATATAAAAAATCAGAATATGCAGATTATTGATTTTTTTATAATTATAACTTCTAAATTAATTTTTATTTCAAGTATTAATTTATAATATAATTACACTTGAAATTACCCTCTATTTTTTAGAAATTACTTATTTTATTTATATACTCTAATTTAATTTATAATAAAATAATTTAAAAAATACAAACCAATAAATTATAAAAAAAATAACAATTACAAAAAAACAAGAAAAAAATAAAACCCATAAAAAAAATAAAAAATAACACTTACAAAAAAACAAGAAAAAATAAAAAATATTATTTAAATTTAAAATAATAAATAATACTTATTTTTAAATTAAAATCTAAGTATAAGAAATATTTTAAGAGATAAATTAAGAATTATTGGCCAATAACTCTTAATGAATTAACTCCTATTTTTGGAATTACAAAACTACCTAATTGTCTAATATTTGATTTTATACCAATACAATTTTTTAAACAATCATATATATTACCGCTAATCATAGCTTTTTTAACTGGTTTAGTTATTTCACCATTTTCAATTTTAAATACATTACTTGCTTCTACAGAAAAATCACCAGAAATTGGATTTGCTGTATGTGCACCTAAAACATTATTAACAATAATACCATTATCAATTTCAGAAATATCTTCAGTTTCATCAAAGTCAAATATTACATTTGAAGTTCCTACACTTGGAATTCCTGCATATGAACCTCTAAATCCATTAGAAGTACTTTCAGTATTTCCTTTATTAGCATTATAAATATCAAATATGAAATTTTTTAATATTCCATTATCTGCAATAACAGTTTTTTGTGAAGGTGTACCTTCTCCATCACATATACCAGATAAAAGACCGCCTTCATAAGTATTATCATCATAAATTGACAAATTAGAACTTACTACTTCTTTTCCTATTTTATCTGCTAAAATAGATCTTCCACGTAAAACATTATCTCCACTAATACCATTTAAGAAATTATTTAATAAACCAGCTGCTGCATGATAATCCAATATTACAGGCATATCTTTAGTTTCAATAGCTTCACCATGAAGTGAATCTTTTGCTAATTTACATACACCTCTTGCAAGTTTTTCACCATCAAGATTAAAAGTACATAAAGATTCCCCATCATATGCATTAAATAATTCTCCATTATCTGTAACATTTACTGCAACATAACCACCAAATCCTGTAGATTTATCATAAGCATTAAGACCATTAGAATTTACAATTAATGATTCTCCTTTAACAACTGAAAAACCACCAGAACTTACTTGACATTTTTCATCAGATACAACATCAAAAATATTGTTCATATATTCTGTACCATCATCAAGAGAAATATCATCAATTCGTTTATCATATACTCCTTTTACTGATTTAAATTTAGAATTTGGTGCAAAACTAAAATTTTTATCCTCTTCATTAATTTTAGAATTAAGATATGCTTGTTTTGCAGTTTTTGCAATTTCATTAACATCACTAGTATAAGCATGACCTAATTTATTATCCTTAAGTACACTTATTCCTATACCGACATGAATTTCGTCTTTTGCAAAATTAAGCTCAGTTTTTTCAGCATTTAATTCAATACCATTTGATTGACTAATATAAATTTCATAATCATCAGCATATTTTGAAACTTCAGAAATAGCTTTTTGTGATAATTCATTTAACATAAAATTCCTTCTAAAATAATTTTTATTATAATAAAACAATTAAATTAATAATACTTTGTATATTCTAATTTTATAAATTATTCAAATATAAAAATTTGTAATTGTTGAAATCCTTCTAATATTTAGAATAAATTTTTTAAAAATTTAATTCTAGTATTAATACTGTTAAAAAAATTCAACAGACTCCAATATCAATAATTATTTAATACAAATTTATATATAGCTTCACTTACTCCATCACCATACTTATTTTTACAAACATAATCTCCAATATTTTTTAAACGTTCATCAGCATTTGCAACAGCTACTTTAAGACCACAAACATTTAAAAATTCAATGTCATTTTCACTATCACCAATACCCATAACATTATCTGCAGAGATATCTAACCATTTTAATAATTCAATAAGTGAAGAACCTTTATTTACATTAGGATCAGTAATATGTAATGCAAATCCACTATCATATACTGTAACATTATAATCTTTAACAATTTCAGCAACTTGATTTCTTGTAACATTATCTTTATAATAACATTTTTCAGCAACCCTAAACTTATTATCACTAGATACCATAATATCTGGAAGTTCTTTAATCAAATGTTCATGAGCCCGATTAACTTCAGTTTTATCACCAAAAATCAAAAGTTCATTATTATTTTCATATTCTTTAAAGATACCTCCACCATTTTCAAATACAATACCACCACTAGATCCAATAAATATTTCTGCAGCATATGCAAAATCTGCAACATTACCTGTAACAATAATTGTTGGTATACCTTTATCTTCAGCTTCTCTTATTGCTTTCATTGCAGATATACATAATCTTCTATGATTATCAGTAATTGTTCCATCAATATCTACAGCAATTGCTTTTATATCCACCATAATACTTCCTCAAATTATAAAAATAAATCTATAAATAATTGACATTATTGAAAAGCAATTTATTTAAAATTTAACTTTATAAAATCTATTTATTTTAAAATTATAGTTAATTTAAAATTAACCCTCTAAAATCCATAAATTTTAAAACAATAATTAATTTAAAATTTAACCATTTAAAGACTATTTATTTTAAATTTAAATAAATTATATTATAAATTTAGAAAATTTCAATAAAGCCAAAAATTACTAAAATTTTAAATATAATCCTGTAAAATCAATCAGAACTATATCTATATGCAATATTACAAGTTCCTTCTTTTGATACCATACATGCACCAATTGGGTGAAGTGGATTACATTCATGTCTAAATAATTTACAATCACTAGGTTTTCTTAACCCTCTTAAAATTGGACCACAAATACAACCTTTAGGTGCTTCTTTAACATCTTTAACTTCAATATCAAATTTTTCACGTGCATTGTACTGTGAAAATTCATCTTTAACTTCAAGAATTGAATTAGGAATTTTTGGAAAACCTCTCCATTCCCTACTACCTACTTCAAAAACTTCATTCATAGCTTCTTGAGCAATAGTATTACCTTCATAACGTACAGCTCGTTTATATTCATTTTCTATTTTTGGTTCTCCTTTATTAACTTGACGAAGAATCATATATACAGACATGAGAATATCAAGAGGATTAAAACCTGCAGTAACCTGAGGTATACCATAATCTTTTGAAAAGTGTTCAAATGGTTTATTACCAATAATAGTACAAACATGACCTGGTTCAATAAGTGCATCTAAATTTGTTTGTCCAGAATTAATTAACCAATCAATTGCAGGAGGAATTAATCTATGACATGATAAAATAGAAAAGTTTTCAGGAGGATTATTTAATATTTCTGAAGCAGTAGTTGGTGCAGTAGTTTCAAATCCAGCAGAAATAAATACTACTTCTTTATCAGTTTTTTCTGCAATTTCTACAGCACGATTAATACCATAAACTACACGTACATCCCCACCTTCAGCTTTTTTATCTGCAAGAGAAGAATCAGAACCCGGAACTCTTAACATATCACCAAAAGTAGTTATAATAGCACCTTTTTCTAATAATTGAATACTTTCATCAATTTCTCTTGATGGTACAACACATACAGGACAACCAGGACCTGCAATAATTTCAACTTCAGGAGGAAGTAAACTTCTAATACCATTCTCCATAATAGTATGTTCATGTGATCCACATACATGCATAATTCTAATAGGTACTGCTAAATCATTTATACGGCTAATAAGTTCTTTAGACATATTTTTCATTATATACACCAAAAGTTAATTTATTGTTTTAAAATTCTTAATAATTAAAGTCCATATATATTAAAATAAAATCAATAAATGAAAATATTAAAATAAAAAGTTTTTAATAAATTAAAAAATTCATAATATTTAATTTATAAACATTATTATATTATGTTATTTAAATCTTTTAAAATTTTATATAAAAATTAATAATTATAAAAATCTAATCTTTTGAAAACTATTTTTTTAATAATATAAATAGTATTTATATTTAAAAATTAAATTTAAGAAAGTTTTTTTAAAAATTAGAGAAATTTCAACATATCCTAAATTTAAAAAAGTTTTTTTAAAAATTAGAGGGATTTCAACATAGCCAAAAATCTAAAAAAATAATTAAGTTTTAATAAGTTAAGTGTTAATAAATATAATTGTATTGAATTATAAAAAAAATATAGGTTTTTGTCATGTATAATAACAAACAAGTGATTGTAATTATTCCAGCAAGAGGAGGATCTAAAAGTATTCCTAGAAAAAACATAAGATTTTTAGGAGATAAACCTTTAGTAGCTCATGTTATTACTACTGTTAAACAATCAAAATATGTTGATAAAGTAATAGTCTCAACAGATGATACAAAGATACAATTTATTGCACAGCAATATGGAGCAGAAACACAATTTAGAAGTCCTGAACTTGCAGAAGATGAGGTTCCTCTTGATCCAGTAATATATGATGCTGTTCAAAAAGAAGAAAAAAGGACAATGGATGAATTTGATATTGTTATTACAGTTCAACCAACTTCTCCACTTCTTAAAACAGAAACTTTAGATTATGCAATTGAACAATTAGTAAATAACGACTTTGATACAATAATAAGTGTATATGATGATAGAGGTTTAAGTTGGGGGTATGATGAAGAATCACAATCCTTCTATCCATTATATAAAGAAAGATTAAACAGACAATATTTACCTAAAACTTATAAAGAAACTGGTGCAATTCTAGGTTCAAAAAGAACTTGTATAAATGAAAATTCACGTATAGGTGATAACATCGGTTTAATTGAAATATCTAAAGAAGAAAGTGTAGATATTGATAATTATGAAGATTGGTGGGTTGCAGAAAAAATATTAAACAAAAAAAGAGTAATTCTCAAAACTGATGCAACAAATATTATTGGAACAGGACATATCTATAGATGTCTTTCATTAGCATCAAAACTTACAAATCACGATGTTATATTTTTACTTGATGAAAATAAACCTCTCGGAATTAAACTTGTAAGTGAAAATAATTACAAATACATAACCCATAATGGAAACGATGATTTAATAGAAAAAATTATGGAATTTAATCCAGATATAATTGTAAATGATATTTTAAATACTGATGTCAATTATATGAAACAATTAAAAGATTTAGGTTACTTTATTGTTAATTTTGAAGATATTGGAGAAGGAACAAAATATGCAAATGTAATATTTGATGCATTATATGAACACCAAGATAATATTCCAAATCTTTACTCTGGACCTAATTATTATATATTAAGAGGAGAATTCTATTATCAACCATTTAAATCCCTTAAAGAAGATGTTGGTGAAGTTCTTTTAACATTTGGTGGAACTGATCCAAATAATCTTACTGAAAAAACATTAAATGCAATACTTGCTACTGGATACAGTAAAAGTATTACAGTAATTTTAGGACTTGGATATCCTAATAAAGAAAGTTTTGAATCAAAATATGAAAACAACATTAATGTAAGAATATTTGAAAATGTAAAGAATATTAGTCAATATATGTACAATGCGGACATAATATTCACATCTGCAGGAAGAACAATGTATGAAGTTGCTTCAGTAGGTGTTCCATGTATATGTATATGTCAAAATGAAAGAGAACTTACACATGTATTTGGAAATAGAGACAATGGATTTATAAATCTTGGTCTTGGTACCAATGTTAAAGATGAAGATATTATGAATGCTTTTATAAATCTTGTTAATAATTTTGAGTTAAGAAAAGAACTTTCAGAAAATATGAAGTACATTGATTTAAAACATGGCTATGAGAATATTATAAATGTATTACATTCAAAATATAAAGAATTCAAAAAACAAAAAAAATCAAATGAAGAAAATAATTAAAACTGTTAAATTCTTAACACTTTAATTATTAAAAACACTATTTTTATAAAATAAAATTAAAAACATTACTATTTTTATTTAAGATTTAGACATTAAAGATATAATTTATTAACTTTAAAAATTCTAATTATTTTCATAAATTATATTTTAAATTTAAATGGTTTCAAGAAAATTAATTTAATAAAACCTAAAAACATTATTTAAAATATTAAATTTAAAATTTAATAAATTATAGAATTATAAAGCTCAATTTTAAATCATTATTATAAATTTTTTTTTAAAAATATACGAGTTTTTTAAACAATAATCCAATTAAAAATTTAAAATAAGATAAATAAGCAAAAGGTAAAAAAAACAAGAAAAACCTAAAAAACACAAAGAATTAGAAAAAATTAAAGAAATATTAATATTATTTAAATAATAAAATTAAAAATAATTTTCAAAAAATAGCTTCAAATTAGAAGGTGTATTAATTGAGTATATTTAAAACAAAACCATTTTTAATTGCAGAAATTGGTGTTAATTATTATGATATTGCTAAAAAAGAAAAAATTACAAATATGGATGCTGCAAAATTAATGATAAAAGAAGCAAAAGAATCTGGTTGTGATGGAGTAAAATTTCAAACATACAAAGCTGAAACAATTGCAAGTCGTAATTCTCCAGCATATTGGGATTTAAATGAAGAACCAACAAAAAGTCAATTTGAATTATTTAAAAAATTTGATTCATTTGGAAATGAAGAATACAAAGAATTAGCAAATTATTGTAAAAAACTTGGAATAAAATTCTTATCAACACCATTTGATTTTGAAAGTGTAGATTATCTTGATGAATATATGGATGTATATAAAATTTCATCATCTGATTTAAATAACATACCTTTTATTAAAAAGATAGCAAGTAAGAAAAAACCAATTATATTATCAACAGGCGCATCTTATATGAAAGAAATAGATGAAGCAATAAAAGTAATAAAAGATGTTGATTCAAATATTGAAATTGGATTACTTCATTGTGTGCTTTCATATCCAACAAAATATGAAGATGCAAACCTTTTAATGATTAAAAATCTCAAAGAATCATACCCTACATTTGAGATTGGGTACTCAGATCATACAAAACCTGATGATGAAATGTTAACATTAACTACAGCATATCTTTATGGTGCTAATATTATTGAAAAACATTTTACATTAGATAAAACTTTAATAGGTAATGATCATTATCATGCAATGGATCCTGATGATGTACGTAAATTTAAAAGAAATATAAAATTTATAAATAAGATAAATGGACAATATGAAAAAATACCATTAGAATGTGAAAAAGAATCAAGATTACAAGCAAGACGTTCTATTATAGCTAAAAATAACATTCCAAAGAATAGTATTATCAAAGAAAGTGATTTAACATATAAACGTCCAGGAACAGGAATA
Source organism: Methanobrevibacter wolinii SH (assembly GCF_000621965.1). Lineage (NCBI taxonomy): Archaea > Methanobacteriati > Methanobacteriota > Methanobacteria > Methanobacteriales > Methanobacteriaceae > Methanobrevibacter > Methanobrevibacter wolinii. Next base: position 225,568 of record NZ_KK211375.1, on the reverse strand, counting down.
TCTCCAAATAAAATAGAAGAAATAATAGGTAAAAAAACAAAAATCGAAATTAAAGCAGATGATATAATAGAATATGAAATGTTACAATAAAAAGAAGTGAGATAATGGAAAATTATCCAGAAATAGATAATTACTTAAAATTATTAAGTGAGAAAAGAGAACTTTCTAAAGATAAAGAAAGAAATAAGGATAAAATATATGAGCTTCAATTAAAAATTAATTCAACACAAAAAGATGTAATAAATATTGTTGAAAATATTTTAATAGAAATGGGGCTTAAAAAGAGAAAAATTTTATCTGATTTTGATGTACAAATGAAATTTGATGCAGGATTAATGATAAAATTTAGAAATGTTCCTTCAATAGATTTTAAAACAGAATTTGAAAAGAAGATTAAGAATTTAGTATCTGCTAATTATTGTGGAGACGCAAGAAGAGTATTTTATATGTTCAAATATTAATTCACTAATTAGTATAAAAAATAATTTATATATTCAAATACTAAAACCAAAAAAAACAATACCTACACAATAAAAACAGGAAACAAAATACCAAAAAAAACAATACTCACAGAAAACACGTTTAAATATTAACAAAAACAATACTCGCACACACATTCAAATATTAACCAATTAAAAAAAGATAAAAGATTATCAATAATAAAAAATAGGAAGCAAATAAAATGTTTGGAATACCTTTTTTAGATAATAGTATACTATATTTTTTTAATAAAACACTTTATAATATTTACATTGCCAAATTCTTTGAAATAATAACCTATGATTTAGGAGATAAATTTCCATTATTTGCTATAATAATTCCATTTATATTTTTAATAGTTGATAAAAAGTATGGAAAAAAATTATTCAGTCTATTCTTTTCAAGTTACATTATAAGCTTTATAGTATCTTTTATTATAAAAAACACAATAAGAAGACCAAGACCATATTTAACTCAAAGTTTTGTTAATAAAATTATTTTAGAAAATGGATATTCTTTTCCATCAAATCACAGTTTATTTGCATTTTTAATAGCTATGTTATTAACATATAGATATGAAAAGTATGCTCCATTGTGGTTTGGATTAGCATTATTAATGGCTATAGCTAGAGTATATGAAGGAGTACATTACCCTTCTGATGTATTCTTTGGTGGAATAATTGGAATTTTAATAGGATACATTGTAATAAAATACAAAGATAAGATATACCATTTATTTAGAATAGATATTTAAATTAAATATTAAATATTAAGAATTTAATAAAATCTAAAGATTAATTTCTTAAATCCGATTTATTTAATCTAAATAAATTAAACATTAAATAAAATAGAATTAAAACTTAATTGATAAAAGTAAGTTAAATCATTAGATAAATTATATTTTTAAGATAATGATAAGTCAAATTAATAAAGTATTAAAACCTTAAAACTAAAAAATGAGGACTAAAAAATGAAAACAGTAAAAGAAATTGGTGATAATTTTTTTGAAATTGAAGAAAAATACAATTTAAACCATAAAAAGATACAAGGAGTATATTTTTGGCAAATAATTAGAATGTATTTATATTATGATATTACAAAAAAATTAAATACTTTTAAATCTGCACAACAAAAATCATTATCACTTAAAGATAAAATTAAAACATTTCTACCATTTATTAAAAATAGCATACTCTTTAATCCATTAAGCAAGAACTATCAAAAAGATATTTTAATCTTTGATCATCCAAGAAAAGTATTTTATAAAAATAAATATATAGACATATACTCTTATTTTTTACAAGACCATATTAAAAATAATAACAAAAGCTATGAGATTATAGAATCACCTTATTTAAACAAACATTATACTGAAAAATCAGAAAAAATAAAATACAATGATAGAATTCTTTTTGGATCTTATATTCATAAAAAAATAAGAAAACTAAATTTTACAGACAAAGAATTAAAATTAATCAATGATATAGAAAAAGAAATTAATAATAGATATAATATTAATATTAATCTCAAACCAATTATCAAAGACCATATTTTAAATTTTAAATATGATTATAGAGAATATAAAAAATTATTAAATAAACGTAGACCAAAACAAGTTTATTTAGTTGTAGCATATGAGAATAAAGCACTTGTTGCAGCATGCCATGATTTAAATATTCCAATTTATGAATTACAACATGGTACAATAAGTAAGTATCATATGGGTTACTCATACCCTTATGAAAAAATAAAAAACAATAGGACAATTGAATATTTCCCAGATAAATTACTTAGTTTTGGAGAATATTGGAAGTACGCTTGTAATTACCCAATAAAAAAAGAAAATATACAAGCTATAGGATTCTCTTATTTTGAAGAAAACTCAAAAAAATTTAAAAAAATAACTAAGAAAAATAAACAAATTCTTTTTATATCTCAAGGAGTAATAGGAGAATATTTATCTAAATTTGCATATGAACTTTTAGAAATAATAAACCAAGAAAATAAAGACTTTAATATTATATATAAACTCCATCCTGGAGAATATAATAATTGGCAAGAAAATTATCCAGAACTTGTAGAAGCTAGAAAAGACAATAAATTTACAGTTATTGATAACAGTAAAACTCCACTTTATAAACTATTTGCAGAAAGTAAGTATCAAATAGGAGCATTTTCTACAGGACTTTATGAAGGATTACAATTTGATTGTATAACTTATATTGTAAATCTTCCAGGTATAGAATATTTAGATACCTTAATAAAAAAAGGTATTGTAAAAAAAGTTAATTCTCCTAAAGATTTATTTGATAATATCAAATTTAAACCAAATGAATATAATAAAAATTACTTTTTTAAACCATTTGATAAAAAATTATTTAATAATATTTTAAATAATTAAAAATTTAAAAAAATATTTTTTAAGAATTTTAAATAAGTATAATAATATAAATAATTAAAATATTATATTATTTTTAAATAATTATAATCTATTGAAAAAAAGATTTTATTTAATTAAGACGTTAAATACACTAATATAATAACTTGTTTTATAATTTAAATGGTGATATATTGCTTGAATATAAAAAATTTGTTCAAAGAATAGGGCTTGTAGGTATTACAAACATATTAATATCTTTAAGTAGTCTTATTTTCATTCCAATAATCACCAAATCATTTACAACTGCAGAATATGGAATGTGGTCACAAATTTTAACTACAGTAGCATTATTACCAAATATTGCTAATTTAGGACTACCTTATACCATGGTAAGATTTTTATCTGCAGAAAATGATAAAAAGAAATTTAAAGAATCATTTTATCCAATGATTACAACTACAACCATTTCAACAATCATCATATGTAGTTTATTTTTAATATTTGCACAACCTTTAGCAAATAGCTTATTTAATGGAAATTTAAATATTCTTAAAATTACAGTCATAATATCCTTTTTTGCATGTATAAATTTAATGTTAATTTCATATTATAGAACTGTAAAGAAAATGAAAAAATATTCAATATACCTCATCCTTCAAAGTTATATTGGAGTATTTGTTTGTATTTATCTTACAATGGCACATTATCCAATAGAAACTGTTGCATGGGGATTGTTTACTGGATATTTTGTAGTATTTTTAATGATGTCTATTAATATTGTACACGATTTAGGATTTGGATTCAAATTTAATACATTAAAAGAAGAAATTAAATTTGCACTTCCAACAGTACCTAGTAATATTTCTAGTTGGGTTGTTGATTCTTCAGATAAATATGTAATAAGTATTAGTTTAGGTACAGCTGCAGTAGGTTGTTATTCTCCAGGTTATGCACTTGGTAGTATTCTTTTAATGTTTTTAAGTCCATTTGCAGTATTACTTCCTGCAATACTTCCAGAATACTATGAAAAAAATGATATTGACGAAGTTAATAAATACATGAAATATTCAATGAAATATTACTTATTATTAACAATTCCTGCAGCTGTAGGATTAAGCATACTTTCAAAATCTCTTTTATTAAGTATTACAACATTTGATATTGCACAAAAAGGTTTTATAATAACACCATTTGTTGCATTAGGTGCAATATTTATGGGAATTTATGGTATTACCAATAATATTTTAATCTTAGAAAAGAATACCAAAATACTTGGTAAACTATGGATTTTTGTTGCAATATTAAATATAATTATAAACATATTAATTGTCCCAAAAATAGGCATATTAGGTGCTGCAATATCAACTTTAATCTGTTATATATTTGCATATTCAGTTACTACAATTGTATCAAAAAGATATATGCCTTTACCTTACGAACATAAATCCACTATAAAAATAATAATTGCATCTATTATTATGGGAATTATAGTATATTTAATAAATCCTATAGGAATAATCAATATTATACTTGTTTCAATAATTGGAGCTATAATTTATTTTGTTTTAATATTAACTTTTAAAACAATTAGTAAAAAAGAAATCAATATGATTAAATCTATGATTTAATCTAATTAAGATTTTTAGAATATTAAATATTCAATTTAAAAATTAACTAAAAAAAAAACTAAAAACATAAACAAAAAACAATAAAAAAACAACAGAAAAACTAAAAAAAACAATAAAAAATATGTCTTTTTGAAATTATATTAATTTTAAAAAAATTCTTAAAATTAAAATTCAATATAAATACAATTTATATTAATAAAAATAGTTTTCAACAGAAAAAATAAAAAAGGAATTAGAACAATGTTATTGCATCTGGAACAGATCTTAACATTGCATCATGTATTGGTCTCATTGTAGAAGTAATAATAGAAGTATCAACTTTTTCAGCCATTGCTTTATCATTACCATGAGCAGGTAATATATTAGCATTAAGACATGATTGTAAATTATCAACACTTACCTTTTCAATCCATGGATCAATATCAGAAATAGTAATTTCATCAATGCCTTGTTTATCTAATTCTTGAGCTAAAGCCCATGAAACAAAACGACCACCAAGTAAACCAACATTACTTCCATTTACTTTAGAAGCTATACCTTCAACATCATCTTTAATTTTAAGATTTTTATACATTTTAGCATTTACCATTGTAGCCCAATGAGCATCTCCAAGTTTAAAGTCCCCAATTTTATTTGGATATATTTTATCTGGACCAACTATTTTTACAGCTCTTGCAATAGAAAGCATTTCATTTCTACCAATAGGTAAATCATAAGATGAAGGAACTTCTTCTTTAATGATTTTTAAAATACGTGGAAGACCAAATTTACCTCTTCTTGCTGTACCTGGTTCATAACCACACATATAACCATGATGATTTTTAGGAAAACCAGTAATAATCATATTTAAACCAGCTCTAAGACCAATTCTACATTCATGTTCATATGCACCATTAGTTGCAACAACTCCTCCAGGAGTTAAAATTCTAGCTGCAGCAATAGTTCTTGCATATGCATCAGTAGTATCTTTAGCTCTATTAAATGGTCCACCTTCAATAACAAAAACATCGGTACCAAGACCCATAGCTGCTTCAAAACCAGTTATAACATCATCATAACCATCACCAACAAACATGATTGTTTCAAGACCTTTACCATATTTTTTAGCAAGTTTAGCTGTATCTTGAGCTTCACTAATTGGTGCTGCATGTGCTTCACCAGTTTGTTGCATTGAAACATTAACAGCAACTGAAGAAGATAATTTTACCCATTCTTCTTTATCTCCTGCTTGAGCTAATTCTTTATCAATAAGACGTTCATGAATCCTTCCCCTAGGACATTCTTTAAACCCTGGACCTTCATTATAACAATCACCACCACAAGCAGTAATTGGTCTTGGAAATCTCATAGCTCCATTAATACCAAAATGATCTAAATCAAGTGGAACATCAACTGCATCATAAACCTCTTGCATAACTTCTAAACCAGTTTTACCAAAACGTTCACCAATATCTGCAAATGCATATGCACATATATGAATTGGAGTACCTAATTTATTTGCTAAATAACAATTACCTAATAAATCAATTTCTTCTAAATCAGAAGCACAAGTTCCAACAACAGCTTCAGTAATATCACAACCAAGAGGGAATTTTTTAAAATTTGAACCTAATTTTAAAACATCATCAAGAGGTAATTGACTAATAGCATCAACCACCCCAGTAACATCTTTTTTAGCTTTAGATAATTCTAAAGCAGCATCCATATCATTTACAGCCTCTTTAACTAAATCATACATCATAATCACACATTTTTATTTTTAAGATAAGTGTTTAGTCTTTAAATAATTTTAAACTAAATGTTATATATTATACATTTATACTAAATGTAAATATTTATAATTTTATAATTGATTCTAATAAAAACAAACAAAATAATTAGAATAAAATATTTAAAATAATTAAAATTTAAAAATAAAAAAAGTAAACATTAATAAAAAATTAAAAAAATAGAATAAAAAGAGCATTTAAAAAATTAAACAAATAATCAAAAATATAAATAATTTTAATAGAATTAAAAAAATAAAAAGATGTAAATAATTTAACCTACATCTTGAAATTTACCTTCTTTTCTTTCTTTATAAATTTCTGGATATTTTTTAGCATAATCAGATTCACTCATATAATGTTTTTCACCATTAACCATTTCATAATAAGTATCATTATGATTTAAAGTAGACTTATCTTCAGATACAGAAGAATCAGAAGATTCATTACTAGAAAAATTATTAGAATTTACTGTAGAATTATTAGCAGTGAAATTAGTAGCATTAGTAATATTAGTGTTATTATTACTAGGTGAAGGATTTAAACTAAAAGAATATATTCCAACACAAGCAATTATAATTAGAATCCCAATTAATACTAATAATAATTTATTTTCCATTATAATCAACTCTTTTTTTAAATAATATCTAGATACTTATATTATAATTAAAAAAATTGATTTTATAAACTAAGTATATAGATACACATTAAATTATAAGTAAAATATTATATAAATTTTTCTAGAATGTTTAGATAAATATGAAAAAAATAAACAAAACCAATAAATAATAAAAATAAAATTAAACTTTATTGAAATTATTTTAATTTTTAAATATAAATACTCTTTATAATATTATAAAAAATAATATTAAAAAATCCAAAATTAAAAAAATAAAATAAAGAAAAGTATTACAAAAACAAAAAATAACCGTATAAAAATAAATGATAAAAACAATTTAAAATTAAAATAGAAGATAAAAAAAACTTTTATATTGATATAAAATAAATATAAACAAAATAAATAACAAAAATATAAGAATAATAACTACAATAATTTAAAAATAAGCATAAAAGTCTCAAAAAAATATAAAAAAAGTATTACAAAAAATCAATTATAAAAGTTTATATATAGACTTCAATAAAAATAATATTACTACTATGCTACATACAAAATATTAAAAAGAAATCTTATTTTGATAAATGAATAAGTTTATTTTAGAGATAATTAATTTAAAGATTAATTAACAATTTTTTTTATAAAAATATAAATCTAACCCTTAATTTAAAAATTATTGTATTAAATAGATTATAGTATATTTTAGTTTATAACTATAAATCTAACCCTTAATTTAAAAATTATTGTATTAAATATAAATACATAAGTATGTACAGAGCAAGTAGTTAAATAAATATATTTAAGGAGACAATGAAAATGAAAGTAGCAATTTTAGGTGTTGGATGTTACAGAACTCACGCTGCAAGTGGAATTACAAACTTCTCAAGAGCATGTGAGGTAGCTGAAAAAGTAAATAAACCAGAAATAGCAATGACTCACTCAACTATTGAAATGGGTGCAGAATTATTAAATCTTGCTGGTGTAGATGAAGTAGTAGTATCTGATCCAGTATTTGAAAATGGATTAACTATTATTGACGATTTTGCTTATGAAGATGTAATTGCAGCTCACAAAGAAGATCCTGAAAAAATCATGCCACAAATTAGGGAAAAAGTTAAAGAAGTAGCTAAAGATTTACCTACTCCACCAAAAGGTGCAATCCACTTTACTAACCCAGAAGATTTAGGTATGACTACTACTACTGATGATAAAGCAGCAGTAGAAGATGCTGATTGGGTAATGACCTGGTTACCAAAAGGAGATATGCAAAAAGGAATTATTGAAAAATTCGCAGATGCTATCCCAGAAAATGCAATTATTACTCACGCATGTACTATTCCTACCCCAATGTTTAAAGGTATCTTTGATGACTTAGGACGTAGCGACTTAAACGTTTGTTCTTACCACCCAGGAGCTGTTCCTGAAATGAAAGGACAAGCTTACATTTCTGAAGGTTACGCATCTGATGAAGCTGTAAAAACTTTATTAGACTTAGGTACTAAAGCTAGAGGAAACGCATACACCTTACCTGCAAACTTACTTGGTCCTGTATGTGATATGTGTTCCGCATTAACTGCTATTACTTACGCAGGTATCTTAGGATACAGGGATACTGTAACTCAAGTTTTAGGAGCTCCAGCTGGATTTGCTCAAATGATGGCTGCAGAATCCTTAAAACAAGTTACTGCTCTTATGGAAGATGTTGGTATTGATAAAATGGAAGACAGTTTAAACCCAGCTGCATTATTAGGTACTGCTGATTCAATGAATTTCGGTCCTACTGCAGAAATTTTACCAACAGTCTTAGAAGCATTAGGTAAAAGAGGACAATAAGTCCTTTTAAATTACCTTTTTCCTTTTTTTAACTTATGATTTTATACAACTTATAAAAAAGATTCTGTTGAAAATCATTTATAAATTAATAATAATTTTGTGGATTTGAAATTTAAATAATATTTCAACATAGTCTAAATAAATTCTAAAATTTTTAATAATATTCAAAAATCAATAGATTTTGAAAATATTTAATAAGATAATCTGGTGTTTACAATGATAGACGAAATACTTAGTAAAGTTAAAAATAATGAGGAGCTAACAGATAGTGAACTTCTTGAGCTTTTCGAAATAGATAATGAAAGTAATTTGAAAAAGTTATTGAAAGTAGCATCAGATATTCGTAGTCAAAATTATAATGAAATTAAACTTACTTCTACAATACATTTAACAAATAAATGTCTTATTGAACCAAAATGTAAATATTGTGGATTTGCTGCAAAAACATCAAGCCATGGTTATTACAATGCATTTTACAAATCAAATGAAGAAATTTTAGAAGCTGCAAAATGTGTTGAAAAATCAGGTATCCCTAGAATAAGTTGTTCTGGAGGATACGGATATAAAGGTAAACAAGGAGTAAATGCAGTGAAAATCATTAAAGAAAATACAAACCTTGAAACCCTTGTAAATGTTGGAGCAGATCTCAATGAAAAATCAGTAAATCAATTAAAAGAATATAATGCAGACACCATATGTATTAATCTTGAAACAACTAATAAAGAATTATTTAAAAAATTAAAACCTGGTGACAGTTTGGAAGATAGGATTAATGCTTGTGAAATGGTTTGTAATGCAGGTTTAGAATTATCTTCAGGTTTACTTATAGGAGTCGGAGAATCTTATCAAGATAGAATTAACCATCTTAGATTCTTAAAAAGATTTAAAACACTTGGAGAAATTCCAATTATGGGATTTCACCCATATAAAGATACTCCAATGGAAAATGTTCCAGTATGCCCTGTTGATGAACAATTAAAAACCATTGCAATTACTCGTATTTTATATCCAAAAATTAGAATCACAGCACCAACCCCAACAATTGGTCCTGAAAATGTAGAATATTCTCTTAATGCTGGAGCAAGTAATTTAGCTACAGTAATTCCAGAAGATTACCCATTATATGTAAGAGGAGTTGGATCACCAGAGTATGGTAATTTAACAGAAGTTGTTAATGTTATTGATAGTCTTGGTCTTGGAGTAGAAGGAAATATAGCAGTTGCTGCTAAATAAATATTATTTTTAAATTTTTTATAGAATTATTAGAATAACTTTTTTCTAAAATTTTTTTAAAACTATAAAGATTAAGAATTCAATAAAAAATAACAATTGTTATATAATCTATTAGTAAAATAATAATTGACTAGTAAAATTTTTATAAAAATTTTAATAAAACTTTAAATATATTAAATTATTAAAAATTGGGATAAAATGGCTTTTGAAGAAATTATTAAAAATGCAACTGAAGAATCAATCAATGGGACTCGTACTGGAGATACAATAAGAGAAGTTCAAGCAATTCAAAGATATATTAAAAATGCTAAAAAGATAGTTATACCAAATAAAAATGGTATAAAAGTAAAAGTCATAAACAAAGTTTTAAATGAATATAACCTACCAAAAGCAGAATACTTAAAAATAAATACTAATTTTGCAGATTCAGATAGATATCCTGCAATTGCAAAAGGATTATTAGCTGTAGATCAGAGTGATGCAGACTTAATAATCGCAAGAGGTAGATTAGGATTACCTGGTTCTGGTTCACTTTTAATATTTATGGATAATAAAGGTAGAATTTTAACTAGTGGATCATCCCCTTCACATGCAATAAGTAAAATAAATATAGAAGACGCTGTCTATAATGAAACTGTAGAAGCCCTTGAAAAAATAGGTTTTTCCAAATCCCAAAAACAATAAATAATGTGATTAAATGACAGAACTTGAAAATAAAAGTATAAAAGAACTAAATTATCATACTGGAATAAGTAATGAAGTATTAACAATAGTCTCAAAAATTAAAGTAATAGATATTATAAATTATATTACCAAAATAAAAACTGAAAGTGTAGTTAATTGGATTAAAACTTTAAAAAAGAATAATGATATAAATTCAAAAGATAAATTAATTGTTGTTGGAACATATTTTACTGGTCTAGGAATCATAAAAGCATTAAATAAAGAATTTGAAAAAATTATTCTTATTGATATATATCCTCATCTTGAAGAATTATTATATACTTCTATTGGAGGAGAAGAATTAAAAAAAGGAAATATAGAATTCTCTTCTGATTTAAAAGATATTTATAAAGGAGATATAATAATTGATACTACAGGATTTGGAGGATTAAATCCAGAACAATCAAGTAAAATTAAATGTAAAGCCTTTTTAATAGAAGATCCTACAGCTGAAGATAATGATATTCTACTTAAAAATAAAAATAATATACATGAAAGATTAAATCTTGTTAATGCTAATAAAAAAGCATATATAAAAACAAAAGGTTTAAACACAAAAACATCAGGTACAATGACATTTACAATAAAAATACTAAATAAAAGTATTAACGATGCATTAAATGAAGATGGAGTACTTTATAGTGCAGCAGAAATGACATTTTATGAAGATATTATCTTTAAAGAAAAAGATATTAAAAAATTCATTAAAATAGCTACTAGAAATGCAATAAAAGTATCAAGTATTAAATTATTAAATGTTGATAAACTCATTAAAAATAATCTAGAAAAATTAGAAAGTAATATTATTGAATGCTAATAAATTATCAAAGAAATAGGTCTGTTGAAAATCATATTTCTTATAAAAATTTAAACACTTTAAAATAAATTTAAGAATTTAATCCTAAGGACTTTAAAGTATAAAAAAATAATTTAAAATTTAAGAATTAAATTCTAAGGACTTTAAAGTATAAAAAATTAAATCATCTAAAAGAATGATAAAAATGAAAGCTTTTGATTTATTTAATAAAATCGATGAAATGATTCCTAAAGAATTAGCATTAAAAAATGATGATATTGGATATCATGGCCAATTAAATCCAAAAAATTTAGATATAAAAGATATTAAAATTATGATGGATTTATATCCAGAATATGATACCTATAACAAAGATACATTAATTATCACACACCACCCTCCAAAATTTAATCCAAAAACCCCTAATTATACAATACATTCAAATTGGGATATTATTGATGGTGGTGCAAATGATGCTCTTGCAGAATCATTAAATCTTAAAGTTATAGATTATTTTGATAAAACTACAAAAATTGGTCGTATTTGTAAAGGAAACACAGATATAAATAAATTACTTTTAAAAATAGACAGTAATTTCAGAATTAAAAAAAATAATAATGATATTAATTCTGTTAGAGTAGTAAATTATAAAGACACAATAATTAAAAACATTGCAGTAATTTCAGGATTTGGATTAAATAATTTAGAATATATAAAATTAGCAAAAAAACTTAATATGGATTTATTAATCTCTGGAGACTTAACACAAGCTGGAGCAGTACTTGCTCGTAATATTGGAATAAGTATAATTGATACAAACCACCATAGCTGTGAAATTCCAGGTTTAATAAAATTAGAAAAAACAATAAAAAAAATAGGTATTCCTACAGAAATCATTGATATAGGATTACCTTGGAAAGATATAAACTTAAATTCAATTAAAAATAAAGAAGATGATTAAATGAGTGACAAAATTCAAAAAGCAGAAGATGCAAAAGTTCCAAAAGGAACAGTTGATTTAATAGGTTTTGGAAGATTAGGTCTTAGAATTGGAATTAATCTTATACAAGTACATAGAGGAGGACCAAAAGTAATCAATGTATTTGATGGTCAAAAAATTTCAAATGGAGATATTATATTCCATTTAAATGGTGGAAAAGTTGGACAATACAAAGGAGAATTATTAAAAGAACTTTGTAAACATGACCCTGATTTTAGAGCAGTTAATAATTATAATGAAGATATAACTGATGAAAATATTGATAAAATTCAAGGAGATGTAGTTGCTATCCAAATAGCTGGTGGTGATACTATTCCTACAGCAGCAAAAATCATTAAAAAAGCTCATGAAAATGGAGCTACTGTAATCGGAACTGGAGGAATTTTTGGAATTGGTGAAGAAGAAATTACTGTAAAAGACATTTCTGAATTTGATGATTCAAACCCTGTAATTAATGCACTTAGAAAAGAAGGAATTAATAAAAATTATAAAATTATTAGTACAAATAGATTTATTCGTGATAATGTTCCAATTACTCCTTATGTTTTAGACAAAGTAGCTAATACTATTACAAGAGAAATCTTAAAAGCATTATAATAAATAAATTTATATTTAAAAATATAAAAATAAAAGATTAAAATCTAAAAAAAATTATTATAGATATACATCAATATATCTATAAAAATTAAATATTTTTTAAGTCTACTATGACTATTTTTTATAAAAATTGGTCTATTAAAATCCTAATTTTTTAAATTTTTAGTAATAATTTAAAGAGTATTAATACTTAAAAATAAAATTAAAAAAAATATTTTAAAAATTAAAATCTTTTTATGAAATCTATTTTTTAATGTAATTTAAAATATAAAAGAATTTTTAAAACTCATTTAAATATAATATCATTAATCTTAGATACTACAATATTTTTAGTTTCATCTGAGAATCTATGAGGTTCATTATCAAATATAAGTAAAGAAGAATTATCATATGCTTTATCTGCATTAATTGCATATGAAACAGGAACTCTTTGATCTAATTTTCCATGAAATATATAAACTGGTTTTTTATAAGATTTAATATCATCATAAAGATTAATACTTAAAGAATCATTAATATATTTTTCACCTAGATATTCCGGCATTAAATTTAAAACATTATCTTCACGCATATTAGTTAAATTACGTGTATCATCAGGAATAACATATGCTGGTGCAAATAAAAATAATGCTGCAATATCTTTAGATCTGCTAGGAGCTAAAAGACTACTTACAAGACCACCTTGACTATGACCTGCTAAATATAATTTGTTAGAATCTACAAAATCTAATTTTTTAACATTATCTATTACACAATTTAAATCATCAATTTCAGTAAGTGGAGACATTTCACTTATTTTACCATCACTTTTACAATCATAACCTCCACCTCTAAAATCAAATACAACACTTGCAATTCCATAATTTAGGAGTTTTTTAGCATAGGGAATCATATATGTATAATTAAGAGATAAACCATGAGATAAAATAACCATTGGAACTTTACCTTTCAAATCATCTGGCTTATAAATTAATCCATTAATATTCTCATTATTAAGTTTACAACTAAAATCTTCTATCATATTAATCATTTCACTTATAAAATAAAATTAAAAATTTAGATATGTAATAATTATATTTTTATTAAAAATTTTAAATAAATATTTAAATTAATACTTTAATTTAAAAAATTTAATTTATAAAAAAACTGACTTTAATAAAAATCACTTATTTAAATTTTGATTTTTTATAAATCAATGATTTTCTTAATTTTAAAATAAAACATGCATTAAATTTAAGAAATATTAAGAAAAACCAAAATTTAACTTTTAATTATTTACACACACTTATTATAATAAAAAACAATAATTAAACTAAAATATGTTAAAAAAAATATATAAAATTAATTAAAAATGATAAAAATTTAATTAAATAATGAAGATATAAGGAGAAATAAAATGATAAAAATAGCAACAGCAGAATGTTTTACACATGGAGTTATAGCTCGTCAAATTCATAATCTTGCTCAAAATTATTATGGGGATTTTGGTGCTGATAAAAATCTTATAAAACAAATTAATAATGATATTAATGAAAATTATGATTTTACAAATCTTAGTATAAGCTGTGGACTATTTATTCCAACACTTGAAGCAGTTAAAAAAGTATTAAAAGTTGAAAATCCTCCAAAACCTTATAAATTAATAAAAGGTATTAAAGTATATAATGAAGAAGATGATAAAAAAGTAGCAAGAATTATGGGTCAAGCAGTAAAAGAAATAAGTGATGCTGATATTGGTATTGGTACTACTGCAGGTATTGGTAGAGGAGGAATTGCAATAATTACTAATAAATATGATATTATAAGTACAACTAATGTTTATGCTGATCTTATTGAATGTGATTGTGATAAACTAAGTAAAAGGCAAAAAGATGGGGTAAAAAAAACCATAGAAATTTTAATTTATATATTAAATGGAAAAATAAATCAATTGAATAAAGACTTTAATAATATTGAAATATATAAAAAATAAATTTAAAAAAAAAAGAATAAGAAAATATACTGTTTTTATCTTGTATATAATACAGTTCCTAAAATTCCAATTTGATTAGACATAGTAAATAAAACTATTTGCACAATTAAAATTAAAACAATTAAAATACCTATGTAAAAATACTCAGGATTCCCCATAGATTGACGTACTTTATATAAATCGGATTTATCAGAATAACAACGTGACATCATACTGAAGAAGGTTGTTTCTCCTTTTTCATATGCTTTTAAAAACATCATTCCAATTGTATAACCTACTTGTTTTACACGCCATTTATATGGAGTTATTGAACTATGAATATCAAAATTTCGAGATTTTTGACTTGTTCTAATTGATTCTAATTCATCAATAAAAATAAATAAAAATCTTACCATAATTGAAAGAATCATTGCAATATCCCTTGGCATTCCAAGTTTTCTAAGAGATTGTACAATTTCTTGCATAGGACTTGTAGATGATAAAAGAACAATTGCAGTTAAGCAAACAATTAATCTTACACTTAAAATAATAGTCCAATTAACACCTAAATCAGTAATATGAATCCATGAAATAGGACTTTGCCATATAATATTACCTGTATGGATAAATGGTTGAAAAACAATAATTGCTCCTGCAAAAGGTAATAACAACATGATCCTTTTAAAACAAGTTTTAAAAGATAAATTTGCAAGATACATAGCCACTAATAAAAATATTTCCATGACTATAGGGCCAAGAAGTTGATTTGAAGCAACACAATAAATAATTATAATTAATGTAATAATAAGTTTAATTCTACCTTCCATATTATGAATAGGTGAATTTTGTCCAGAAATTACATCTAAATCTACTGCTTCTGTAATATTCATATTCTATTTCCCTTTAACTTTTTTTTTAAAAAATATCTATTAAACAAAAAATTATTTTATTAAAAAATTTAATTATTAAATTTTAAAAATTAAAAATTTAATTAAATCTACTGATTATATTAAATAAAAATCAATATAAATTATAATTTTAATCTAAAAAATAAAAAAGGAATTTAATTCCTAAAACTAATTACTTTTCCTAACAATGTAAGCTAAACCATAACCTAAACAGAGAGTAATAATTCCACCAATGATTAAAGCAGCAATCTCTCCAATAGCACTATCTCCAATAGTATAATCTGGCATAATTACATTAATATAAGAATGTTCAACAGAATCTGGAACATTTGAATCTTCTGCAGATTTTTCAAGACCATCAGGGTTTCCAGATGCTATAAATGGAGATAAACATGCAATAACAACACAGAATACTATACCTACAATAATAAGGTATTTAGTTTTTTTATCCATGATTACGCCTCACCTTTTCTATTCCAAACTAATAAATCGGGTCTGTATTTTTCTAAGACATAAATTACAATAATTGTTAAAATTGCTTCAATCACGCCTATAAATGCGTGATATAATCCCATAGAAGCAAGTCCAAGAGTAAGTGGGAATGTACCTGCTATAGCCATTTCAATAGCACAAGCTTCAGCAGCTATAAATGTTGCAAGCCATGCTCCAACCCCAATTGCAGGATATTTTCCAATGAAATTTTTTAAACCTTTAAATGTATATAAACCAACAAAACCACCAATAATACCCATATTTAAAACATTAGCTCCAAGAGTAGTAATTCCACCATCTCCAAAGAGTAATGCTTGTATAAGTAATACAACGAAAAATACTAAAACACATGCTTCTGGAGCCATGAATACAATAGCAATCAAGGTACCTCCAACCATATGTCCACTAGTACCAAATGGAATTGGCATATTCATAGACATAATTGCAAAAATACCTGCAGCTAATACTGCCATTAAAGGAATACGTTTTTCATCTAAATTATTTTTAGCCCATTTAGTTGCAAAGTATAATGCAATAATTAAAATTACATAATATATTGCACATTGCCATAGAGGAATAAAACCATCTGGTATATGCATAAAATCACACCTATAATTTTTTTTATTTAATAATAAAAGAAAATCCTTAAGATTGTAATAATACTATTTAATTAAAAAGTATTAATAATTTGTATAGAAACCTATTGAAAATATAAAAATTTTAAGAAAAAAAGTAATACTTTTTACTAAAAAATACATTAAAAAGTAATACTGAAAATTAAATATACATCAATATTTTTAAAATATACTTGATTTTAATATAAATACAATAAAATAATTTCTTTTACATAATTGTTTATAGAAAATATAGTATATAAACCTTTATTTTGTAATACAATATTAAAAATAAAGTCATCGAAAGTAATACTAATTTAATAAAAAAATTAAATTTTTATAATAGTAAATAAAATTAAAAAATAAATAAAATAATTTAATTATCTTTTTTACCAAAATATAATCTTTGCAATAATTTAAAACCTAACTTTTCTTCATTTTTCTTTAATTTTAAAAACTTAGCTTTTTCAAAAGATTTTTCTGCTTCATAATCCATGTTTAATTTTTTATATAAAATTCCTTTCATTTCCCAAGGAAGATATAAAGCATCATCTTCAACTATTGCAGATTCATATAATTTAAAAGCTTCATCATTTTTTCCCATAGCTTCATAAATAGAAGCTTTCTCAATAATAGCATAAACATAATTCGGTGTTTTATTTAGAACTTTATTACAATAATTTAATGCTTTATTATAATCTTTTTTATTTTTATATTTATTTGCAAGATAAATATCAATTTCTCTAGAAAAAGATGAAAATATAATAAAAATTAAAGCTAAACAAACAATTCCCATAATATAATTAGCTATAATAAAAATACAATAAATTATAGCAACAATTAAAATTAATATAAGTAAACTATCATACCATTTCCATCCTTGATATCTATCCATTAAATCACCATATATTAAGTAATTAAACATTATTAATAAATTTATAATAAAAGTTAGTTATCTCTATTTAAGATAAACATAATTAATAAAACTTAAACTTTAGACAAAAATTTCTAAGAAAATAATTAAATAATATATTAATCAATAATATTTAAATTTCTTACTTAAATTAAAAAATAATTAATAAAAAGGCATAATACTTATAAAATCATCTAAATTTAATATAATTAATCAAATAATAATTATATTAAAAATTATTTAAATTTAATTTAAATTTTATCATTAATTTAAAAATAGAGAGATTATATAAAATTAATATTAATATCCCAAGAAAATAAAAAAATAAAAATAAACTAATTTTATAAATAATATAAAAATCAAAGAATAAAACACTTAAAAAATATTAAGGTATGAAAATGAAAACACTTGCAAAAATAAATAAAAATGAAAAAATACCTACAAATTCATCAATTGATGAAATATTAAACGGAGGACTTGAAAAAGGAATTATTACACAAATATTCGGTCCACCAGGATCAGGAAAAACAAATATATCCTTACAATTATCTGTAGAAGTAGGAAAAAAAGGTAAAAAAGTAGTATATATTGATACAGAAGGTGGAATCTCCATTGATAGAATACAACAAATAGCTAAAGATTCCTTTGAAGAAGTTGCAAATAACATCATAATATTAGAACCTACTACCTTTGAAGAACAAGAAGAAGATATAATAATTATTGAATCTTGGTTAAAGAAAAATAAAGAGAATGTAGATTTATTAATACTTGACTCTGCTGTAGCATTATATAGAGTAGATGAAAGAAAATCTTCTAAATTAAATAAAAGTTTAGGAAGACAAATGGGACTACTTGCAAAAATAGCTCGTAAATACAATATCGCAATTTTAATTACAAATCAAATTTATGCTGCATTTGGAGATGAAGAGAATAAACCGGAAATTAGAGCTGTAGGTGGAACTACATTACAATATTGGAGCAAAGTCATTATACAATTAGAAAGAACTGAAATGAAAAGTCAAAGACTTGCAACAATAAAAAGACATAATACACTTCCTGAAGGAAAAATTGTAAATTTCTTAATTACAGAAGATGGAATAAAATAGTATTCTCCTAATTATAAACTAAATTAAGTAATTTATAAAGAAATATCAAAAAACAAGTTTAATTTAATAATAGATATTAAAGAATATTTCGAATTTAATTTAAATTAATAATAAATAACAAATAACTTAAATATCTTAATTTAGATGTTTAATTTATAAATTAATAATAAATATTGAATTAAAAAAATACCAAATTTAAATATCTAATTTTAAATTAATAATAAATATTGAATTTAAGAAAAATTATTATTAAAAATAAAATAAGACTAAAAAAAGTAAAATATAAAGTTTATAAGAGGAATCAACCTCCTTGAACCATAATCAGTTTACCTGTTTTAGGATCTTTATAAACTTTACCTTGTTCTACATAACCTTGACCAGAACTTTTAGAACTTTGAGGAGTTTCATTTAACTCCTGACCTTGAGTTACTTGAGCAACTTGTTGCATAGCTTGGATAGTAGATTGCTTTTGTTGTTGATTCATGTTTTGATTAAACACAACATCTTGCATATTCCAACTTAAAACTAACATAATCATAAATCCTAAAGCTAAAACAAGCATACAATCTACAATATTAGAAGTTCCAGCCATAGGATCCTCATCAACATGTGTACGTCTTCTACGACGTCTTCCATATCTAACCATAAACTCACCTAGAATCTATTTTTAAAAAAGTTAAGTACAGAATCAGTTAAAGTATCTAAATTATCAAGATATTGATCATACCAGCCACTACGTATTTTAGAAATATAATATGCAAGTGCACCAGCACCAATACCTACAACTGTAGTATCAAATGCTACAGTTAATGAATCTGCTAAAGTATTAATATCCCCAGTTTTAAGAGCAGCTAAACCACTACCTAATGGAATTAAAGTTCCCATTAAACCTAAAGTAGGACCAACACGTACAATAATATCAGTTCTTCTAAGTTTTTTATTAACAAGTTCTTCACGTCTTTCTACTAATCTAGTAGCCATAGTTTCTTTAGCTTCATATGATAAATCTTCAGAATCTAAAATTTTAAATAAAATTTTCTTTTGAGACTTATTAATTTTTGCATTTTGAATATGTCCTCTAACTTCTTCAACAGAATTACTTTTATCAATATTTTCAATTAAAGAATCAATTTCTTTAATAGGAACTTCTTTTCTAGAAGTATACTCTGCAATTAAAGAACCTAAAGAAATTACAACATAAAACGCAAAAATTAATAAAAGAACTATAACTGGGATTAAAAGACTTTGAGAAATAACATTCAAAAGAGAAGTTAAAAAACTTCCTCCAGGAATACTTACTGCCATTTAATTTTCTCCTATTAATTTTTTATTATATAATAAATGAAATTATAATCTATTTAAACTAGAAATCCTCATTTTTACGAGTATATAATGCCCCTAATATTAACAAGACAATAGCAATTATAACCACATATACCAAAGATGTAACAGATGATATTGTAATTCCACCTAATGATTTTTTCATAACCGCAGTAACATTAGGGATTATGAGTGGTGAAAGTAAGAAATATAATCCTATAAAAAACATAAAGTCTCCAAGAATAATTGGATAAGGAGTATTTGAAACTTTAATAATAATATCTGCAATGAAATAAGTAATTGTAATAACAGCAACAAGTGCTAATGCTACTAACCAACTTAAATTCATCATACTTATTCCAACCATTGGAGTAACTATTAAAATACTTGCAATAATAGCACCGAAACAACATGGACATGGAGCAATAATTGCAATTGCTGCAGGTTTTGCAGTATCTTTACCATGAACTTTAAATTCACGTATAGTAAGAATACCTGCACCAATCATAATACAAGCCATTATTAAATAAAACCATGTATTAAATCCATAAACTATTGATGTTATTTGAGTAGCAAATGGTTGACATATGTAACTAATAATCATTATACCTCCAAAGTATAATAAATCAACTAATGCTAACCATTTTTTAGGCATATGAGATAAACCAGAAGCTAAACCTACTTTAACTCCAAAAACAAGAACAGCAGCTAAAATACCAAATTGTAATAAAACTGACATTCCATTCATATTTATCACATCAAATAATTATTATAATACTAAATTGAATAATCATAAATAATTAAAAGTTAAATAATGAAAATTCAACAAAGTTTTTAAATAAATTAAAAAATTTACTTAATAAAAAAAAATCCTTTTATAAAAAAGATAAAATTATAAAAAATAAATTAAAAAATTTACTATTTAATATTTATTTTTATACTATAATTTAAAGTTTTTGAAAAAAAATAAAGATATTTAAAGGATTTATATAATAAAATGAGAAATAAAAATCATGTAAATTATAATATATACAATCTAATAGTATAAAACTTAAAATAATAATCATATATTAATAAAATAAATAAAAAACTAATTTAAAAACGATTAAAATAATTTAAGAAAATTTTATAAAATATAAACTATATTAGAATAAATAAATTAAATTTTAGCTTTACTTTAACTTCTTTAAAATTAAATATAAATTATTTTTCAATTAAAAATAAATGAATTAACTTTGTTGAAATCCTCAAAATCTTTTGAATAAATTTTCTTAAAATTGATTTTAAAGCATTAATTATTGTTTAAATTTTTATAAAAATAGGAATTCAACAAATTCAATAAATTTTAAAAAATTAAAAATTTAGAAAATATAAACTTTTAAAAAAGTTAAATTTTAGGTTCTAATTTTTTAATAAGAACCCCCATAAAAAGAATAATCATAGGGAAAAAGAATAAATACAAAATTATTAATACATCAGGATTTATTACATCACCAATTACAGTAGATGCCCCAATTAATATTATTAAAAATACAACAGGAATAAGAATTACAATAAATGTATAAATCATAATAAAAGCATTAAGTTTTTGAGAATAATTTTTTAATTTAATCCTCATATTAAATGATGTATCTTCTGCAATAATCGATAATGCATTAGAAAGATTAGACCCAAGTTTTTTACTTGCAATAATTTGATAAATTAAACGATTTAAACTTTTAGAATTTACTCTTTTAGACATATTAATTAAAGAATCTTCAATATACATACCATATTTAACTTCATTAATAACCCTTGAAAATTCTATAGATAAAATACCATAATCTGATTTTGAAATAGATAATAAAACATCATTTAAACCTTTACCAGATTTAAGTTCAATAGCCATCTGTCTTAATGCAAAAGGAATTTCTCTTGAGATATTAGTATAAAGATTTCTCTTTTTAATTTCAGGAAGTTTAATTATAAAATAAAAAACTAATAATAAAAAAATAATAAGAATTAGAGCAATTTCAATTGATAGAAAATAATAAGATAATATAAAAATTATAAAAACAAAAAGTAAAAAAGTTTTAATATTATTATTAAACACCCGAATAAAGTTTTTAAAATAATTTTCATCAATTTTATTGGTAATATTATCAAAAACCTCAAATTCTTTAGAATTATTCATAGAATAAAGATAATTATTTTTAAAATTAGATTTAAAATAATTTTTAATATTCGAATTATACTTAAAATATTTATTAAAATCAATAGACTTATTAAAATTTAAAACATCACTAAAAGATTTTTTGTCTAAATTAAATCTATCAATAAAATTAATTAAACTATAAAATAAATTAAAAATAAAATCAATTAGATAAATTAGAAAATTAATAAAATTTATAAAAAATTTTTCAATCATGATTAAACCTTAAAAAATATTTAGGAGAGTTTTTAAGTAAAGATAAAAGTTTATCCTTGTTAATATAATAAAATTCAATAATTTTACTTACTACATTATTAGATCTTAAATTATTTTCTACCATTAATTCTAAAACTAATTCTCTGATTTTAATCTCATTATCAATATATTTTCTTGAAATATTTCTAGTTCTCATTATCCTTTCAACAGTATTAGATGAAAATGTAATATTTTCAAAATCATCTAATGAAGGATTCCATTGAAAAATTTTATTTAATTGAATAGTGCCCTCTTCAATTCCTACAACCTCACTGAGTTCAGTGACACGTCTATAACTTACACCATTTGATTTATAAAATCTTTTTTCCATTAAAATAAAATCTATTGCAGAAATCATTATTTTAGGAACACACATAGGAGGATTAGTTAGACGTGTAATAGTTTCTCTAGCATTATTTGCATGTAATGTTCCAAAACCAGAATGTCCTGTATTAAGTGCTGTAAAAAGAGTTATTGCTTCTTTAGATCTTACCTCACCTACAATAATCCTATCTGGCCTTTGTCTTAATGCATTTTTAACTAGTGCATCCATATCTAACTTCCCCTTACCTTCAATATTTGATAATCTTGTTTCCATTCTAAGAATATGTTTATGAGGTATTTGAAGTTCTAAAGTATCTTCAATAGTTATAATTCTCTCTTTAGGATTTATAAATGCTGAAAGAGCATTTAAAGTAGTTGTTTTTCCAGAACTTGTTCCACCTGAAATAATAATATTTGCAGATTCTACACCTAAACCATCAATACACAACCATAAAAATGCTGCAAGATTTGAATTTAATGTTTTATTCTTTATTAAATCAATAATTGTAAATGGATCTTTTTTAAATTTACGAATAGTAATTGATGGACCATCTGCAGATATAGGAGCTAAAGTTGCATTTACTCGAGATCCATCTTTTAATCTTGCATCTAAAATAGGTGACTCATTATCCACACGTCTATTATTTTTTCTTGCAATTAAATCAATTATCTTAATAATTTCTTCATTACTTGAAAAGGAAATATTTGTTTCTAACATACCATATTTCCTATGATAAACATAAATTGGTTTATTTGAACCAATAACCATAATCTCTTCTAAATTATCATCTTTAATTAATGGATTTAAAATTCCATAACCATTAATTTCTTCATAAAATCTTTGTGATAAATTATCAATATATTCTTTATCAAAAGAATCATTCAAAATACTATTTCTTATAATAAGTTTAATATCATTTAATTTAATATCATTACGAGATTCATTATTTAATGCTACATCTACAAGTTTACTCCTTATATTGCTTAAAATAGTTTTCTCTTCAAAAGTGAAACCAAAAATATTTTGAACATTATATTTATAACCATTATTTGTTGAAACAATATTAAAATCAGAATCTGTAGTCATATGTAAATAAAAGATTAAAATAAAATAAATATCTTAATTAAATTAATTAAAAATATAATAAGATATTAAAAAGATTCTCAAAAAATAAAAATTAAATAAAATTAAAAAATACATACATATATTGAGTTTAGAGATTTAAATTAAAATAATTAAAACTAAAAAAAGTAAAAAAATAAAAAATTAAATAAAAACAAAGAAAAAATTAAATAATTTCATAAATCATTCTTAATGCATCAAGTAAACCATGTGAATACTCAATACAACCAAAAGCTGTTCTAAAATCTTCTTTTTCTAAATAATATTTAGAATCATTTTTATAATCAACAGCTCTATCATAAACATCTTTTTCTAATTTAGAAAATTCAATATCTGCAACTTGATTAAGATTTCTTTCAAGTTTTTCAATATCAATTTTAACCTTTTCTTTAGTCTCTAAATTATCCATAATATTCCCTCTGATTTAATCTTGTCTTTTTTTCCTACGAATTATTTTTTTAGAATTACTTGGGTCAAATGGAGCATCTTCTCCTTTAGGACCATCATATTCATAATTTAATCTTAAACCATTATCTTTCTTATTATCTTCTTCATCAAATAAAGATTCAAACTCTTCATTTGAAACAATATCCCTTTCAAGAGGTTCATCATCTACATTTTTAAGAATATTAGATTTATCTTCATTTTCTTTATCCATTTTATCTAATTTTTCTAAATCAATAGAAGAAGTATTTTCTTTAGATAAAGTTATAGGATGTTTACTGAATCTATTTTTTTCTTCTTCTGTAACTTTCCAAACATGATAAACTCTTTGTCCAACAGTAAAGTAAGATAATAACATGAGAATTATTAATATATATGTAAAGTATAATGGTTTATAATAATAACCTACAATTGCACCAACCATTATAATAATAAGCCTTACTGCACGTTCTGCAATACCAACATCACATTGAATTCCTTTAGATTCTGCTCTTGCTTTTACATAACTTACAGTAATTGCAGAATGAATTAAAAGAATAGCTATAAACCAAGTACAATATTCTCCAAAAGCAATTCCAATAATTATAATTGCATCAGAAAAACGATCCATAGTTGAATCTAGAAAAGCTCCAAAGTCAGTAGTCCTATTATGATATCTAGCTACAGCACCATCTAAAACATCAAAAAAACCGCTAAGTAAAATAACAACAGCTGCCTCTCTCAAATAACCTTTAGCAAAAAATATTGCAGCAGCTAAAGCAAAAAATGGAGAAATAGCTGTTAAAATATTAGGATTAACATTTAATCTTTTAGCTATAGGATTTAATATCTTTGTTAAAAAGGGTCTTAAACTTCCAAGCATAAATTTAATTATATATTTTTATAAATATAAACTTTAGTTTTAAATATAAGCAAAATCCATATAAAAATATAGATTAACTAATATAAAATGAAACAATATTAAAAAAGGTAATAAAATGAAAAAATTTAAATTAAATCCAGAAAATCCGGATATAAAATTAATTTATAAAGCCATTGATATTTTAAAAGAGGATGGTGTCATTTTATACCCTACAGATACAATATATGGATTAGGTGCAAATATATTCTCAGATAATGGAGTAAGAAGAATCTATGAAATTAAAGAAAGACCTACTAAAAAACCATTATCTGTATTAGTTTCAAATTTTAATGGATTAAAATTAGTAGCAGAAACAGAAGGTAAAGAAGAAATTATTAGAAATTATTTACCTGGACCTTATACATTTATTTTAAGAAGAAAAAGAATAGTTCCTTCAATTGTTACATCTTATACTTCAAAAGTAGGAGTTCGTATACCTGATAACAAAATATCAAGACTTTTAAGTATGAATTTTCCAATAACAACAACTAGTGCAAATATTTCAAATAAAGAAGTTATGTCTAATCCAAAAGACATTATGAAACAATTGAAAAAAGAAGTTGATTTAATAATTGATGTTGGAGAATTAAAATGTAAAAGTCCATCTACAATTATTGATTTAACTAAAAAAGAACCAAATATTATAAGAAAAGGTAAAACTTTATAATTCTTTTAATTTTTAAACAGGTTTAAATTAATTAATTTAAATCAATTTTTTATATAAATTTTAAGTTAAATATATATTTTCAATAAAAAAATAGATTTAATATGAATTCATATACATAATCTAATATTAGAAAATAAAAATATTAATAGAAACTTATTTAATTAAATACAACTATGAAAATAAACTATTAAAAAATATAAATATTAATTTAGCATAGAGTTTTTTTAATATATTCATAGGAATTCCAGGAGCAAAAATCTTATCTTCCATACCATTTTCAATCCAAAATTTACTATCAATTAAAATCGTTTTATTATGAGCCATAGCTCTCCACATTGAATAATTTCTTACTTGATAAAAACTAGGACTATGTAATTTTTTAGAAGAAACATCCATAAAAAAATTAGAAGCTACATTATCTAAACTTTTTTTCATTTTACTATCTAGTTTATCCTTACCTCCAAATCTAAAAGAGCAAGTATAAACTTTATTTACACCAAAATTATATAATGATTTTTTCAAATAATTCTCTACATCTTTCATACCAGAACCTTGTGTTGAGACTAAGACCAATGCTTTTTTATTAAAAAGTCTTGGCCTATGATAATAATATGCAAAATGATCAAGTAAATTTTTCATAAGACCTGTTGGTCCAAGAACATATACTGGAGAAGAAAGAATAATACAATCAGATTCTTCAAATTTTCTAGCAATATCTTTTATAATATCAAAATTTGGACATTTATCTTCACCATTTAGTATACAATTAAAACAACCATTACAAAATGGAATTTTCATGTTTTTAAGATGAATTTCATCAAATTCAACATCACCTAAACTAGACATGACATTCTCTACTTCTTTTACCATAGACCAAGTATTTTTACGTCTTGGACTACCATTTATTACAAAACATTTCATCTTAAATTCCTCTAAATAAAAAAAAATATTAAAAAATAAGCAAATTAAATTATCTTAAAAAAAATCATAAAAACAGAAAAATAAGCAAAAATAAGTAAATTAAAAAAAGATAAAGATGAATTTAATCATCCATATCTTCAAATCTAGGTTCAAGTTTTTTCATAACACCAGGTAAAGAAGTGTATTCCATTTCTTCACTAGGTAATCTGTGTGGTTCGAAAGGACCATGTCTTCTAATGTAACTTGCAGCTTTAGAAGCTAATTGTCTAGTTTCATCATATGCAGGATCATCAAAGATATCTACAGGTCCAATTAATTGAGCATCAGCAACTTGGAAACCTAAACCAATTACTCTAGGAGGTCCATCAAATCTTACAGGATTTGCATAAACTTCTGAAACAGGCATTAAAGGACCATTATGAGAACCTCTCATCCATCCACTTACCATGTGTGGGAATGCAAATGCTTCATTACATTCACCTGCTGCAGGGAATCCTGATTGAGCACGTACAATAGCTGCAGGATCATCTTTACCAACATATTCTCCAGCCATTAAGTTTAATCTTTCAGTACTTATTGAAGCTGCAATTTCACCATTTTTCTTCCAAACTCTTTTAATTACATATCTTCCAGTAGAACCAATTAAAGCAAGTAAATCATAAAGTTCTTCAGGACAGTTTAAAATAACTTTTTTATTTTCAATTACATCATAAACTTCAAATTTAAATCCATCATGTAATTTAGGATCAATAACAAGTCCAGCTGTGTTAAATGGATCAGCAAACATTTTATAAATAGGTAAGTTAAATGCACCTGGTTCAGTTTTATCACAGCAGTATACTATAATAGGATCACTTGGTCTTTCTTTAAATTCCATTTCAGCAATACCTGGACCCATACCTTTAATATTACCTGAGAAAGTGTCAGATAATAAATCTTGACCTGCACCATATAATTTCATGTCACGAGCAATTTTAGTTGCTTCCATAAATGCATTATATGCTACTCTGTGAACTTCTTCATTAAGTTCACCATTTCTATGACTCATTATAAGATCAATATCATCCCCACAACGGGAGATATAAAAATCATTAATAATGGATTCTTCAACAGCATTGCTTAATACTTCTTCACATTTCTCCATCAATTCAGGATGAGAAACACAGTGTCCTGAGACACTACCAATATCAGCTTTAATTACACTAATAGTTGTTTTCAAATAAGACACCTCAATATTAATGTTATTAACTTAAGATAAATTAAGTAAACCTTAACCCCCATAAGTCAATATAAAGTTAATAATATATTTTAAGCTATTGCTCAAATTCTTAATATATTAAACAATATTATTTTTAAATAAAATAATATTTAATAATTATGTTTTTTAATAAATTATAGCAAAAAAAATTAAGATAAAATTATATTAAAATTATTTAACTTGTATATAAACAGATATAAACTAAGTATATAATTAATGATTTGATTAAAAATTTAAAAATATATGTTTAATATTAAATAAAAAAAATTGAATAAAAAAAAGAAGATATTAAACTCTCTTAAAAAATATATTTTATTTAAAAAATTTGAATTTTTCAAATTTATTTAAGATAAATAATATTTCATATTACAAGAAAATCCAAAAACTATTAAAAATTATAAAAAAGAAGAAAGTTAATATTTCATTATTTATTTTACAAATAAAAACTTTCATTCCTTCAAATAAGAAAAGTTAAATTTCATTATTCTTTTTACCAATAAGAACCTTTGTTCTTTCACATAATTTCTCAACAAATTCAGTGGCAGGGTTATTTAAAATATCTGCAGGAGTACCATATTGGTCGATTACTCCATTATTCATTACTAAAACGTGTTGACCTAAGAATAGTGCTTCCCCAATATCATGAGTTACAAAAATAATAGTTTGATGAAATTGATTATAAATTTGTTTAAGTTGTTTTTGAAGTTGAGAACGAGTAATTTCATCAATAGCACCAAAAGGTTCATCCATGAGTAATAATTTAGGTTCTGCAGCAATTGCTCTTGCAATACCTACTCTTTGTTGTTGACCACCAGATAATTCATTAGGGAATCTATTAAGATATGAATCATCTAAACCTACATGATTCATTAATATAGAAAGTTTTTCTTTTTTATGTTTATTATATGATTCATCACTTTCTATAGTTTTATTCTTTTTATATTTTTTATCATCTTCACGAATTAAATCAGGAACATAATAAACATTTTCAGCTATTGTAAGATGTGGAAATAACATATTTCCTTGAATAGAATATCCAATATGACGTCTTAATTCTACAACATCTATATCTTTAATATTTTTTCCATCAATAAAAATTTCACCCTTATCTGGATATATTAAACGATTAATCATTTTAAGCATAGTTGTTTTACCACAACCTGAACTACCAATAACTGTTAAAAAATCTCCTTTTTCAATATTTAAATTTAAATTAGGAATAATTACATTATCCCCATATGATTTAGAAATATTATGAAATTCAATTATATTATCAGTCATATCAACACTTCCTAAACTAATCCTCTAGATACTAAAAATTGATGAGCAACATTTTTAGGATCTTTTTTCTCTACATCTACTTGATAATTCATATACATCATATCTTTAGTTGATATTTTTCCAGATAATTTACTAAGTACTGGAATTAAATCAGGATGTTTTGCTAAAGTTTTACCACTAATAACTGGACAACAATAATATGAAGGGAAGAAATGCTTATCATCTTCTAATAATGTGAGATTTGAATTATATAATCTTCCATCAGTAGTATATACCTCTACAACATCAATTTTTCCCTGTTTAACTGCATCATATTTAAGACTTACATCTAAATCCATAGTATCTTTAAAATTTAAACCATAAGTCTTAGTTAAATTATCATAACCATCTGCTCTTGAGAAATAATCAGATTCTGCACCAAAAGTTAATTGATTAGAAATTGGAACTAAATCTGAAATAGTTTTAAGATTATACTTTTTAGCAAGACTAGTAGGTACTGCAATTGCATATGAATTAGAAAATCCATAAGTGTTTAACCATGTTTCATTGTACCTATCTTTATACTGTGATTTTAAAGTATTAAACATAGATTCATTATATAATCCAGGATTTTTCAATATAACCATCCAAGCTACACCAGTATATTCAGAATAAACATCAAATTCGCCTTTTTCCATACCTCTCTGAATCGTTGGTGATCCTCCAGAAACACCACTACTATAATCTACTTTATAATTAGTATCATGTTCAATTAATTCTTCTAACATATAACCCATAATATATTGTTCAGTAAAAGATTTTGATGCAAGATGAATAGTATCATGGCCAAAATTATCATAGATTTCATAAGAACCTAAAGCTAGAATAATAATTATAATAACTGCAATAACTTTTTTATTTCTAAAGAAATTACCTATTTTTCGTCTAGAATGACCAATAGCAGTAACTTTTTCAATACCCGCTAATATTAAATCAATACCAATAGCTAATATAGAAATTAAAATACTTCCAGCAACTACAAGAGTTATATTATTTGTAGTTATTCCACGATAAATAGCTACTCCTAAACCTCCAGCTCCAATAAAAGATGCAATACCTGCAAGAGCAATAGTCATAACAGTCATATTACGAATAGCAGACATTATATGAGGTAAAGCTAAAGGTAATTTAATTTTAAATAAAATCTGCCTATCTGTACTACCCATACCCTTAGCAGCTTCAATAATCTCAGGATTAATTGTTTTAATACCAGTATATGTATTTCTTACCATAGGTAAAAGACCATAAACAGTAAGAGCAATAATTGCATTAGTATCTCCAACTCCAGCAACAGGAATTAGAAAACCAAATAATGCAATAGAAGGAATTGTATAAATAATGTTAACAACAGTTAGAATCCATTTATTCCTAGGATATTCACTTACAGTAATACCAAGACCAAGACCAATAATAATAGCCATAATAATAGCAATTACAGAAATTTCCAAATGTTCAATTGTTAATCCTAAGAAAAAATCAGATTGAGTTGCAAACATTGTTAATAATTCACTTAACATTATTTCACCTTTTGATTTTTTCTAAAAATGAATTTTAAAATATAAAATTAAAAATACATAAAAATAACAATGTTATTTAATTAATAAAAAGTTATAGTAAAAATTAATAAGAATAAAAAATCAGATATTATTTCTTACAAACTTTCTAAAATAATTAAATTTCTATAAATTTGAAAAACATACTTTAAAAATATTAACCAAAATATAATTTTAATAAAAAAACTTTAAATTTAAAAATAATAAAAATAAATAAAATTAAATTATAAACAAAATTTTAAAAATTTATTTTTATAGTTTATAATTTGTAATTAAAGTATTATAAATATTACCATTAATTTTAAAAAATATTAAACAAAATAATAAAAATGTACGGACAAAAAACGAAAATTTTAATAAATTGAAAAAAATTAAAGAAAATAATAAAAATGTAGGAAGAAAAAACAGAAAAATTCTTAATAAAAAAACTTTGTTAAAATCATCTAATTTTATAATTAACTTTCTTAATTGATTCTAAATTATTAAATATTGTTTAAATAAGTCAAATTAATAAAATATAAAAAATATAGAAATTAAAATATTATAATTTTAAGTAAAAACTTAATTTTAAATTTTAGATAAATTCAATAAACAAGATAAAAAAAATAGAAGAATTATTAAATTAAAATTAATTATAAAATTAAAATAGAATGAATCTGCTGAAATCCTAATTTTTTATAATAATTTAAACAGTATTAATACCTAAAAATTTAATTTAAAAAAACTTATTTTAAAATTAGAATGATTTCAACAAAGTCAATAAAAAACTTCAAAATTATAGTACTAAAAATATAGAAATTAAATATATTGAAAATAGAATTTAAATATTATTATTTAATTCTTTCAATATTTTTAATAGCATTATTTAATTCTTCATCTTGACAAACTGCTTTTTTAGCTTCTTCAAGACGATCTAATTCTGCATAAGTTTCAGGATACTTAGGTACTGCTTTACAACCACCATCATCCCTTTTAGAAATTTCAAAAGTACCAATTTCTTCAGCAATTTTACTTGTTTCTAATTTATCCATACCAATTAAAGGACTTAAAATAGGTACCCCAACACCATAACGTGTAGCAAGAATATTCTTAAGTGTTTGAGATGCAACTTGTCCTACACTACTACCATCAACAATAGCTAAGGCACCTAATTTTTTTGCAAGTTTTTCAGCTGTTTTATACATGCCAGATTTACATAAAACACAAGTCATTTTTTCAGGACCTTTAGATTTACATTCTTGAAGATAATGTCCATAAGGAATAGCATATCTTTTAATTGGTACACCTGAAGCATATTCTTCTAATACATCAATCAAATCATTAAAATTTGCTTTACATTGAGGTGTTGTATAAGGATTATTATCAAAATGAAGTGCAATGACTTCACACCCTCTTTTCATCATTAAATAAGTTGCTACAGGAGAATCAATTCCACTAGAAATAAGACAAATAACTTTTCCTTGAGATCCAAGAGGAAGTCCACCTGGTCCATCAATTTTTTCATGGAAAATATATGTATTATTTTCTCTTACTTCTACAAATATTTCAACATCAGGATTTGTTAAATCTACTTTAAGAGGAATTGTATCAATAACAACAGAACCACAATATGCTGCCATTTCTTGTGAAGTAAAATCATGATTACCAACACGTCTACATCTTATACCAAAAGTTTTATTTTCATTAAGAATTCCTTCATCAATAAGATGTTTAGTATATTCTGTTAAAGTTTCTTTAATTTTTTCTTTATCAGTTTCTGTTTTTTTAACTGGAGAATATGAAACAATTCCAAAAATCTTATCTAATTTTTCTAAAGCATAATCAAAATTTTTAGGTTCAATAAATATTCTTCCACGTGTTCTCGTAATTTCTCCATCAATTGAAGCAGAAATATTTTTAACAAGTTTTCTTTCAAACCTACTTCGTACTTTATCACTTTTAAGTGCTAATTCACCATATCTAATAAGTATTAAACCATAATCCATAATATCTCTCCAAAATAAAATTATAAATAAATTATAGAAAATTTTTTATATAAATTATATTTATAAAAAAACTTTTAATTAATAAATATTGTAATAATCAATTTTTAAAATATAATTTAGAATTATTACTTAATAAGAATATAACAATCATTATATTTATAATTTACAAAATAATAAAAAATAAATTAAATTTATAAAAAAAGAAAAAAAGAGTAATTATTGAATTAAAGAATATGCTTTATTTAAAGCATCTTCCATTTTTTCAAATTTAGGTCCTGCACCTTGAGCTAGAGTTGGACGACCTCCTCCTCCACCACCAAGTAATTTAGCTGATTCTTTAATGATATCATTAATTTTAATACCATTTTTAATAGCCTTATCTGATGCTGCACCAACTATTTTTCCTTCATTATTTCCAATAATTACAATATCAGCATTACCATTATCAGTAAAGTCAGTTGCAATATTTTGAAGATCTTTAATATCTCCATCAATAATCTCTTTTAATATTTTAATATTATTTACTTCTTCAACATCATTTAATAATGTAGAAATTTTTAAAGAAGCAATTTCATCTTTAAGTTTATTAATCTCATTTTTATATTGTTTCCACTCTGTAAAGAATCTATTACATGTTTTTGGAAGTTGTTCAGGAGTTACTTTAAAGGTGTTAGCACTATTTCTTAAAAGTTCTTTATCTTTTTGAATAGATTTTACAGCTGCAATACCTGCAGAATATTCAATCCTTTCAACACCATCTTGAACTCTTTCAGTTTTATGGATTTTAATCATACCAACATCACCAGTTTTAGGTACATGAGTACCTGCACAAGCCTGAACATCAATACCAGGTATTTTTACAACACGAATACTATTACCAGGTACTACACCTCCTTGATATAAAGTTAAACCATATCTTCTATCTGCTTCATCTCTTGAAAGCCAATTAATATCAAGTTCAACATTATCCATTACATAGGAATTAGCAATTTCCTCAATTTTATCAAGCTCTTCTTGAGATATACGTTTATAGTGAGATAAATCAATACGGGATCTTTCAACACCTTTTTGTGCACCAGCTTGCCATATATGATTACCAAGAACTTTTTTAGCAGCAGCTACAACAAGATGAGTTGCAGTATGATGTCTTGCAAGAGAAATTCTTCTTTCCCAATCAATTTCACCTTTAGCAGTCATATCAATAAGTGAATTAAGTTCTGCTTCTAATGCTTTTAAGTCAGTATCTTTATCAGTTTTAATTTGATGTAAAACAATATTATTAATTTTTTCAGCATATGCTATTTCATATACTTTACCATTGATTTTAAGGTATCCTAAATCAGATGGTTGACCTCCACCTTCTGGATAAAATATTGTTCTATCTAAAATAACATTAAGTTTACCTTCTTTTAATTCAACACCTAAAACTTTTCCTTCAAATTCTTTCATATATAAATCTTTATAGAATAATAAATCAGTTTCAGGGTAATCAAAATGATATTCTTTTTTAGCTGGAGTGTCTTCTTTTTCATGCATATCTGCAACAATAGTAAAGAAATTATCAGGAATATTTACATTAAAATCATCACCTGCAAGTTCTTTAACTACTTCTGGAGGCATTCCTTGAGCATCATATAAACCAATTAAATCATCTAAAGGCATTTCAGTTTTTCCTTGTTTTTTAAGATTTTTAATTGTTCTTTTAACTGTTTTTTTACCTTTTTGAATAGTTTTAGCATATCTTTCTTCTTCAAGATTTACAACATTCATAATATGTTCTTGAGAATCACTGATTTCTGGATAAAAATCTTTTAAGAAATTTAATTGTATTTTCATAACATCAGATAATGATTCTTTCATATTTAATTGTTTCATAAAACGAATAGTTCTTCTTAATATAAGTCTTGCAAGATAACCCTCTTTAACATTTGAAGGAATAATACCATCAGCTAACATAAATGATAAACAACGAGTATGATCTGCAATAATATATATTGCTTCCATAGGTTCAGAAGATTCAAGAAGTTCATCCATTGAAATATTTAATTTATCTGCAACTTGTTGTCTTAAAGCTCTTAAATCTGCAAAGTTTTCAATATCCATTAAACCTGCAACTCTAGCACTTTCTGCTAAAACTTCTTCATTAACTTTTACATTAGTTATTTTTTTAAGTTCTTCAATAACTGGTGCAAAACATGCATCATAAGCAGTTGGAGTTCCTTGAGAAATCCATGCAATACGTTCAAGACCATAACCAGTATCTACAACTTTAATAGGTATTTCTTCTTTTTCACCATTTTCTAAGGTTTTATATTGCATAAAAACAAGAGTAGCAAGTTCTACTCCCCTACAACATACTTCATAACAAGGACCTTCATTACCTCCACCTTGCCACCAAGATGGAATAAAAGTAACCTCTTTAGTATCAATTCCAATACTTTTAAAAAAGTTATGACATAATTCAATACATCTATCTTCCCAATAAATAAAATGATCTGGTTTATTAATTACAGTATGTGAACCCATTGTAAAACAAGTCATATGTCTACCAGTTCTTCCAACATTATCTACATCATTAAGTCTAATAGATGGTTGTGCAATTTCTAAAGGATTTGCAGGAGGTTCAACTATACCAGAAGTAATCCATGGTTGGAAACAGAATATAGAAGCACCTACTAAAAATACATCATCCCTCCATCTTTTTGCAAGAATTGGGTAACGGGGTATTGCAGTATGTCCTTCACTTTCTAAAAATTCTCTAAATGTTTTTTGAATTTCATATAAATCATATGGTTTACTTGTAGCAGGATTTCCAATAAATTCATATTCATCACATGGAGCATCCCCACAGGTATCTCTTTCAACTTGTGAATAAAAATCATGACCACATTTTTTACATGTATATTTCTTATATCCTAATTTATCAAATATTTCCATTATATCCACTAAAAAAAATAATTTTTAAAAAAAAAATGATAATAAATAATTAAAAAATTATCTAAGATTTCATAATATTATTATATTTCTCTTTTTAATATTTAATATTTAATTATAAAAATAGAAATTTTAAACAATATTCTATAAAATAAATATTTCTAAAAAAGTCATATAAATTAAATTTAAAAAATAATAGAAATAACTTAAGTTAAAATAAAAATTAAGAAATAAAATAAACTAAATAAAAAATACAAAATAAATTAATTTAGAATAAAAAGTTTAAAGAAATATAATAAAAAATATGTGATTATTAAAATAAAATTAAAAAAAAACAGTATAATAAAAAACATGTGATTATTAAAATAAAATTAAAAAAACAGAAAAAACAATTCTAAAAATTCATTAAAAAGCAGATTATTTAAAAGAATTTATTAAATATACTAATTTTAATAATTTAAATTTTTAAAAGAGCAAAATTTTAATACTATAAAAAAAGCTAATAAAAACAAAGTAAAAATAAAAACTAGACAAAAAGAAATTAAAAGAAAATTAAAACAAAAAATAGACAAAAGCAAGAACAACAAAATTAACCAATAAAAAAAACTACACAAAAAAGATAAGAGAAATTAGTTTTAAAACTAATTTTACTCTTAGAAAAAATAAAGAAAGTGAAAAATACGCTTATCCGAATAAAGCACCTAATCCAGCTGCTGCTTCTTCTTCAGCTTCTTCTTCAGATTCTTCTTCTTCCTCTTCTTCTTCCTCTTCTTCAGCTGCTGCTGCAGGAGCTGCTGCAGCTGCAGGAGCTGCTGCGATTGCAGAAGTTTCAATAGCTTCGTCAATATCGACATCTTCTAAAGCTGCGATTAAAGCTTTTACTCTAGATTCATCTACATCTACACCAGCTGCTTCGAGAATTTTAGTTACGTTTTCTTCATTAATTTCGTTACCAACAGTATGCAAAATCATTGCCGCATATATATATTCCATGTTATCACCAATATTTTTTCTTAAAATGTATTTAGGTTTAATTTAAAACAATAAAAATTTTTAATAATATGATTAACCAAAGAGAGCGCCTAAACCTGCTGCAGCTTCTTCTTCAGCATCTTCTTCCTCTTCTTCTTCCTCTTCTTCAGGAGCTTCTTCATCTTCAGTAGCTACAGGAGCAGCAGTAGCTGCATTAGCTAATTTATCAGATAATTCATCATCTAATGCATCATCAGATAATTTAGAAGCTAAAGCTAACATTTTACCATTAGCTAAACCTATGATAATATCGGAAGTATCAGAGTTGAGTATTCCTGCCTCAACAGCGAGATTAACAGATTTACTGTGAGCAGTACCAATCATAGTTGAAATAGTTTCTTTAGTAGGTATACCAGCGAAGACAGATAAATTAAATGCTTTAATATATGCATCTTGTACTTTAGCAATAGTTTCTTCTTCATCTATTGCAAGAACATCTGCTTTATAAACAGATCCTTCTTCATAAACAGCATGTAAATCAATACCAACTTCCATAGGTTTAATACCTAATCTAGTTAAAACTCCAGCGATTTGTTGAGAAACAACTTCTCCAGCTTCTACAACAACAGAGTCTTTATCAACTACAATTTTTCCTTTATCAATTTTAGCAGGAGCACCAATTTGTTGTAACTCACCTAAGAATGGACCTGGTTCAAAACCAGTATCACCTTTAGGTACAACAATATCTTCACTAGCAACACTACCTGCTTTAGCAGGAGCATCAGTTTTATTATCCTCTAAGATTTTATATAATCTGAAAGGATTCATATCAGTGAAAATTAATGCAGGTTGTCCTGTTAAGAATTCAGAAAGATTTACAATGTTTTCTTTAGATTTATTGCAATCTTCAAAAGCTAAATTAATAAGATTTTTCTTAGATAATCTTATGACTGCGTGATTAGAAAGACTTTTTCTCATTTCTTGAAGTTGTCTAGCTGGAATATTTAATAAATCAACTACACCAACAACATCATAAGAATTAATTAAGTCTTCAATCTCTTTAACTTCTTCTTTTTTCCATTCAGCAACGTGAGCCATCAAATCACCCTCACTACTGAACCCATAGTTGTTTTAATAAACATGGATTTAATTTGTTTTCTACCTTTTTCTAAGTGGCGGTCTAAGATTGCAAGAACAGCTTCAATATTTTCAGCTATTTGCTCGTCAGCCATATCTTGAGTTCCAATAATAAGTTGAATTGAAGGTTGTTGTTTAATACCAACTTTAATAGTATTTTGTAATTTACCTAATAAAGGTTCTAATTTAACATTTGCTGGAACAGGTTTTGGCATTTTATTACGAGGACCAAGTACTGGACCTAAAAACCTACCAACAAGTGGCATCATATCAGCTTGAGCTATGAAAAAATCAATGGAATTAGCCATTTTTTTAGCTTTTTTCCTGTTTTTTCCAAGTTCTTCCAATTCAGCTTTATTGATAACAAGAGCTACACCAGCATTTTTAGCTTGAACAGTTAATTCCCCATCAGCAATAACACCAATTTTAACTTCTTTACCGCGTCCATTAGGGAGAGTAACTTCTTCTTCAAACCTATTTTCTGGTTTTTTGACATCTAAGTCTTTGACATTAATAATCATGTCAATAGACTCAGTGAAGTTCCTCGGCTTGGATTGTTCTTTAGCCTTCTTCACCGCTTCAATCATATCTTGTGTCATATAAATCCTCCATGAACTTTGTTCATGAGTTTTTGGTTACGAGCAATCGATAAAAAAATAATCATAATAAAATAATATCTATAATATCGACTACATCAACATACTTTTTAATAAAAGTACTAGTCTTTTTGTATATTAAATACAATAGTAGATAAAAATCTACAATATTCAGTATATCAACTATAATAAGTATATTATAATATCATATACACTGAATAGAAATCTCAATATAAGTGTAAAAATAACTATTGTTCGAATACGCTATCGTATTCTCCAGCATCAAGTGCTTTTTGAGCATCTCTAGGATCTTTACCATCAACAGTAATACCCATAGTTACACAAGTACCCATAACCTCTTTAGTACCTGCTTTGTAATCATTTGCAAGTAATGAATCGAATTTCATTCTAGCAATTTTGAAAGCTTGTTCTACAGATAAATCTGCAGCAACTTCAGTACCAGGTTCATGAGCAGCTTTATCGATATTGAGTTCTTCCATAACAAGAGAAGTTGTTGGAGGTGTACCAATTTCAATTTCAAATTCTTTTGATTCACTATCAATGGTTATTTTTACTGGAACTTTCATACCTTTAAAGTCAGCACTTTTTTCATTGATTTCCTCAACAACTTGCATCATATTAATACCGAAAGGACCAATTGCTGGGCCTAATGGTGGTCCTGGGGTGGCACTTCCACCTTCAATAAGGACCTCTACTGTGTCTTTTGGCATCAGTCAGCCTCCTTTTGAATGATTCTTATTTGATCTGCTTCAACAGTAACAGGAATCGGAACTGCAGCTTCAATTAACTCAAGAACTACTTCTTCACGAGACTCATCTATACGTACAACTTTTGCTCTTTCACCTTTAAATGGACCTGAAATAAGCTCAACAATACTTCCTTTATGAATATTAGAAATAATTGGCTCTGGTTTAAGGAATCTTTTAACTTCTTCAAAACTAATAATATTAGAAGCACCAGTTCCTTCAACAACCCCTCTTAAATGATTTATTTTCATTGCAGGGTTTCTCATATCTATTTTAGTAGATGATTCTACTAAAATATAGCCTTTTAAAGATTCAGGAACAATAATTGACTCAATACCAATATAAGTATCAGTACCTTGAGTTTCACGTGTTCTAGTAGCTAATAATCTTGCTACATTTCTTTCTTGACCTGCTGATGTTTTGAGAGCATAAATGGAATTTTCATTATCTTCCATATAAAATCCACCTATATAATTAATTATAGATTTGATTAAGTTATTATAAAATCTAACAAAAATATAACTAAAATTTCGAATAAAATTTATAAAAAAAATTTAGAATATTATAAAAATTAGATTAATATAATACTATTATATTTTTATAAACTAGTATTTAAATGTTTCAGACAAGGATATTAAAAAAAGTAAAAAATTAGAAAATTAATAATAATAGCCTAAAAATAATTAAAAAAGTAAAATAAATAAAATATTTTATGATTAAAAATAACCATAAAAAATTAGTGTTTCAATAATTAAAAGAAATAATAGATATTAATTAATTATGAATTAAGTAAAATTTATAAACCAATGAGTTGACCTATCATAACAATAACAAAACCAATAACACCAATTAAAATAATACCAATACCAGTAACTTTAGCAAAGTTGAAATATTCTTCACTATCTGGTTTTCTAGCTACTCTAAGAACTCTTTTAGACTCTTTAGCAAATTTATCAAATGATTCTTGAACTGACATGTAAGATCACAACAAAAAATAATAAAAAAGTTTAGAATACTCCATCAATAAATTGACTTAATGGATCATCTTCTTCACTTTCATTTGATTCAGAGGGTGCATTTTCAGATTCCTCATCATCAGAATTATTATCTGAAAAATCATATGGTTTTATACCAGAAACAATAACTGTTGTTCTAACTGTATTTTGTAAACTTTCATCAATTTGAGTACCCCAAATGATGTTTGCATTAGGGGATAATTTATCTCCAACAATTTGAACAATTTTTTCAGCTTCTTGTAAAGTTAAATCAGTACTACTTGTAATGTTAACCAATGCAGCTTGAGCATCAGAAATATCAATATCTAATAAAGGACTGCTTAAAGCTTCATGAACAGATTCTAAAGCTCTTTCACTAGAATCAGATTCTCCCATACCAATCATTGCCATTCCAGAACCTTTCATTACACTTCTAATATCTGCGAAATCAAGACTGATTAATCCTTTTTTAGTAATTAATTCAGTGATACCTTTAACTGCTCTACCTAAAATTTCATCGGAAACCATGAAAGCTTTATTTAAAGGAAGATTAGGAGCTACTTCAAGTAATTTGTCATTAGGAATAACAATTACAGTATCAGAAGCATTTTGTAATTTTTCTAAACCTTTTTCTGCATTTTCTCTTCTTCTAACACCTTCAGCAGAAAATGGTAAAGTTACAACAGATACAGTTAATGCACCTAATTTTTTAGCAATTTTTGCAATAATTGGAGCAGAACCAGTACCAGTTCCTCCACCTAAACCACAAGTTACAAATACCATATCTGCACCTTCAAGTTTAGTTCTTAACTCATCTTCACTTTCTTCAGCACATTCTTCACCGATATCTGGTTCTCCACCAGCACCAAGTCCACCACAAGTTTTTCTACCTAAAAGGACTTTATCATCAGATCTACTATAAAATAAATCTTGTGCATCAGTATTTACAGTTACAGTTTTAGCACCTTCAATACCTATTTCACTTAATCTAGAAATAGTATTATTACCAGCACCACCAGCACCAACAACAAAAATATTAGTTTTACTTTGAGAAATTGTATCTACTAATTCTTGATCTAAATCAGAATTAATAGTAGTAGAAGATTTTTTATCTTCATTTCTTTGTTCGGATTCTTTAATCGCATCATCTATAAATTTCACGTATAAACCCCACATTAAATTAATTAATATAGTTTTATAATATAAGAATAATGAAATAATAAATAAAACTTGAATAATAAGCTTTATATTGAAATATATTATAAAATAGAAATTCTATTTCTTACTATAACAATTTTGTTATTTAAATATTAAATATGATAAACATATATTAAATAATTATTTTTATATTTCTTATAAGTATAAATATTTTGGTATGATAATATTTAAAGTATTCATTTTTATTAATTAAAATAAAAAAAATTATAAAAAAATAAATAAAAAATAATTATTAATTAAATAATATTTGAATTATCTTTTATTAAGTAAGTAAATTTATATTATTTAATTAGACAATAAAGATAATTAAAATCATAATATTATAAAAGAATATTATAATAATAATTTAAGGAATTAAAAAGATTATAAATATTATATTATTAATTTTAAAAAAAATAAGGGTTATAAATAAAATGGCAGAAAAAAAACCAGAATACAAATATGGCAAAACAAATAATGGTTTAGAATATAAATATACAATCGATGAAGATTACAGAGTAATACCTATAGAAACTAACTATATTAAACCAAATGAAAGTTTAGATACACTTTTAGAGAAAGTTTATCCATTAATAGAAAATGAAGATTATTTGGTAATTGCAGAAACACCAGTTTCAGTATCACAAGGAAGACTTGTTGACGAATCAGAATATAAACCTGGATTAAGTGCTAAATTTCTTGCAGGATTTTGGAGTAAATATCTTTGGGGATATATTTTAGGACCTTTACTTGGGATTAAAAAAAGAACAATTAAAAATCTTAGAAGATTACCTAAACAAACTGCAGCACATAAACAAGTTGTTCTTGATTTATATGGATGGAAACATGCATTAAAACCAGCTTCAGAAGCAGGAATCGATTTAAGTAATTCACCTGGAACTTATGTATCCCTTCTTCCTGAAAACCCACAAAAAGTTACAGAAGAATTATCTAAAAAAATCAAAGATAAAACAGATAAAAATGTTAATGTTATGATAATAGATACTGATGCAACATATAAAAGAAATGGAAAATATTTTACAGGACTCCCTACTGCAATTGAAGGTATTGAATCAAATAAAGGAGCATGGGGTTATACTTTAGGACAATTATCTGAAAATGTTGGTTCAACCCCTCTTGGGTCAAGCAAAAAATTAAGTGTTGAAAAAGCATTAAAAATAGCAAACACAGATGAAAGATATCAAAAATCTCTTGAGACATGTATGGAAACAATACATAGTGCTAAAAAAGTATTAAATACTGAAAGTAATGAAGATAGCATTAGTGTTGAAACTTTAAACTCAATTACTCATACACCTGCAGTAATAATTAGAAAAAATTAATAAAATTAATATAAGTAAAAAATATACCTCCTACTTAAAAAATACATTTCACTTAAAATTTAAACATAAAATCAATTTATTTAAAAATTATGAAAAATTATTTTAAGAATAAATAATTTTAAAAATTTATAAAATATAATAATTAATTAAAATACATAGATTTATTAAATATAAAAATAATATAGATAATATTATAATAAAAAATTTTTTAAATTTAGTATTTTAAATCAGTTTTTCTTTTTTTAATAAAAATCTAATTTTCAAAAAAATAGGGGACTCAAACTTAAAATTACTAATTTAAAAAAATGAACTATAAAATCATGGAGAAATTATATGCTAGACAACCCATTAGTAGAAATGTTAATAAGATCAATTATTGATAATCCAAATGAAAAACCTAAAAAAGGGGATGAAGATAAAGACAATATCCAAATTGTTGAATATCTTAATGATGGAGTTACAACTGATGAAGAAATTGCAGAAAAAACTGGCATAAAATTAAACACTGTAAGAAAAATACTTTACAAACTTTATGATGCAGGACTTGCAAGTTATAAACGAAGTAAAGATCCTGAAACCCAATGGTTCACTTATGACTGGAAATTTGAACCTGAAGAAGTAAATAAAAAAGTTGAAGAAAGTCTTAACGATATAATTAAAGAACTTAAAGAAATTACTGAAAATGAAGAAAATAATTTATTCTTTAAGTGTCCAGATTATCATACACGATTTGACTTTGCAGATGCATGTGAAATGGGTTTTACATGTCCAGAATGCGGAGAAGAATTAATTGAAGATGATAATAGTGAAATGATTAAACAACTAAAAGACGATATTGAAAAATATGAAGAAATACTAAGTGACTTTGAAAAAAATAAATAATTTTTTTCTTAATTTTTAACTATTTTTAAAACTTAATACTAATTTTATAAAAAAACTATTTTAATATAAATAAAAACTTAAAATTAAATATATAAATATTAACTATTTTTAATAACAAATTAATCAATAAATACTTATAAATTTATTAGAATCTTCTAATTTTTAGAATAAACTTTCCTAAATTTAATTATTAAATATTAAATACCCTTAATTCATCGTATTTTAACAGAAAAATAATTTAAAGTTTCTAAGAATTTAATATAAAAAATTAACTAAAACTGATTTTAAAAAATAGGCTTTGTTGAAATCTTTCTAATTTTTAGAATAAAATTTCTTAAATTTAATTTTTAAGTATTAATACAGTTTAAATTATTATAAAAAATAGTTTTCTACAGACTCAAAAAATAAATAAATCATTTATAATTATAAATAATATAAAATATAAAACTTAAAATAAGTATACTGAATTAATAAATAATTCGATGATTAAAATGAATGAAACTGAACTTTTAAAAAAAGAAGGTTGTCCTGAATGGGTAATAAAACATAGTATTAAAGTTTATGAAAAATCTAAACAAATTGCTAAAAATTTTCCTAATGCAAATATGGAACTTATTAAAGAAGGAGCACTATTACATGATTTAGGAAGATCTCGAACTAATGGA
Source organism: Methanobrevibacter wolinii SH (assembly GCF_000621965.1). Lineage (NCBI taxonomy): Archaea > Methanobacteriati > Methanobacteriota > Methanobacteria > Methanobacteriales > Methanobacteriaceae > Methanobrevibacter > Methanobrevibacter wolinii. Next base: position 180,782 of record NZ_KK211375.1, on the reverse strand, counting down.
ATTAATCATGGAGTAATAGGTGCAAAACTTGCATTAGAACATGGATATTCAGAAGAAGTTGCAAAAATCATTGAAAGACATATTGGTGCAGGAATAAGCAAAAAAGAAGCTATAGAATTAGGTTTACCTCCAAAATCTTATGAACCAGAAACAATAGAAGAAAAAATTGTTGCACATAGTGATAATCTTTTAAATGGTTCTGATTTCGTAGACATTGAATACACTATAAATAAATGGAAAAAAAGAATAGAAAATCCTGAAGATTCAATAAGAAAAGTTAAAATATTAAATTATGAACTAATTGGTAAATTTAAAGAAAATAATAAAAAGAATTATTAAATTATTATATTAAAAAGACAAGAAATGTGATAATATGAAAGTAATATGTTCAAGTGAAGAATCATTATATAGACCTGAAGCAGTTAGATGGAGACAAAGAATGAAATTAATGAAACCATATGGTAATGTAATTGCAATTCTCCCTTGTTCTATGAAAAAACCATATTCCCACTCAAAATCCCATCAAAAATTTAAAAGGGCAACTAAAGGATATCAAGAAGTAATAGTAACTTCACCTTTTGGAATCTGTCCAAGAGAAATGGAAAATACTTTCCCAATACAATCTTATGATACAAGTGTTACAGGTAATTGGAGTCAAGATGAAAAAAAAGAAGCAGGAGAATTACTTAGAGAATATATTGGAGATACACCAGCAGTTGCAAATGTTTCAGGAGGTTATGAAGAAACTTGCAGAGAATATCTTGATGGACTCGATGTAACCTACACTTGTGTAGATAATCGTCCTACTAATCCAGATTCAATATACAATACAAGGATGGAATTAAAAAAATATGAAAAAATGCCGAAACATGGAAGAATGCTTCATGAATTAAGATCCATTGCAAGATATCAATTTGGTGAAGGTGGAGAAAACTTAATTCCAGATGATATTAGAACTAAAGGTAGATATCACCGTATAATTTATTATAATAATAAACAATTAGCATTTTTAAATAGAGATATTGGTTTATACACATTAAGCCTTGCAGGTGGAGAGATACTTGCAAATGAAGGATTAAAAGTAGTTGAAATTGATTTTAATTTAGAAACAAATACTGTTTTTTCTCCAGGAGTTGCAAAAGCAGATCATAGCATTTTACCTAGAGATGAAGTTGTAGTAGTTAAAAATGGTGAAGTTTTAGGAACTGGAAAAGCAATAATTAGTGGAGAAGAAATGGAAAAATCAAATTATGGTGTTGCAGTAGATATAAAACATAGAAAAAAATAGAATAAATATTATTCTATTAAAATTTAAAATAAAATTTTTAGTTAAATAAAATTTTTAATAAAAAATTTAAAAAAGATAAAAAATAGGATATAAATTTATATACTATAAAAATATAACAAGTGTTTACTGTAAAAAAATATTAAAACAAGAAAAATATATTTATATTAAATATTCAAAAATATGAATATATTTAAATATAAATATATAAAGATTAAAAACAAGAAAAAAGTTTATTAAATTTATTAAAAAATGGAAGGTAAAATTATGTCTGAAGTAGAAGAACAAATCAAAGAAGCAATTTACCCTGTTCTCGATCCACACATGGGTATTAGTGTTATTGAAATGGGTATTGTCCAATCAATCAAATTTGAAGATGGTGTTGCTGAAGTAGTTATCAAACCAACTAACCCTGCATGTATGAGTATTACTCGTGTAGCAGTACAAGTTAAAGAGTTTGCATCAAAAGTTGATGGTGTAGACAAAGTAAAAGTCACAATCATTGACCATGCTATGGCAGATACACTTAATGAAATGCTTAATAGAGAATAAATATTTTATTCTTAACTTTTTTTATTTTTTCATATAAAAAACGAAACAATTATATATAAAGACAACCAAAAATTATATCAACTTGTATTTATTGAATTTAACAAAAAATACAATGTACTATTTAATTAATTTTTATACATAGGCTAGTGGCACAGCTTGGTTAGCGCGCACGGCTGATAACCGTGAGGTCATGGGTCCGAATCCCATCTAGCCTACT